>NZ_ADFQ01000004.1:0-61536 GCF_000177355.1 Prevotella amnii CRIS 21A-A | reverse complement strand
ATTTGTTTTGTGTGCATAGGAAGATGAGTTATAAAGCTATAAAAAGTGAGGTAGAAGGTGGGAATAGATTATCTTATTAGAGGCAAAAAGGCATTTCTTTAGTATAAAAATAACCTATTTTCATACTAAAAATAGATTAAAAACAGACTAAAAATAACTTATTTTTCTCATGCCTGATTTATATTTTCATGATAAAAGAGTTATGTTTATTATGGAAAAAGATGGGTATTTATAATTCTTAAAATCCTTGTTTTTTTTGTTTTTATTTTTGTGATATATTCTTTTGTTAGGACAGAAAGTTGGATAAAATTATTCTTTATCCAAATAATGGGTAAATTTTTTTGTTTGTTATAAAGATTATTATTATATATTTTTATATTTTTAAGTATTGGTTTTACAAAAACAAAATGTACTTTTGCAGTAAGCAAAATAGTAGGTGGTGGGCTCTGTGTGCATATATATATTAGAGCGTGCTTATATGAAAAGAAACTATACTAAATGAAGGAATTTGTTATATCCGAAGTAAAAACTGAGAGTGCTATCCTTGTAGGTTTAATAACTCAGCAGCAAGATGAGGCTAAAACTAAAGAGTATCTTGACGAGCTGGAGTTTTTAGCTGATACTGCAGGAGCTGTTACTATAAAACGTTTTACGCAGCGAGTAAATGGGCCAAGTGCTATTACTTATGTTGGTAAGGGAAAGTTAGACGAAATACGCAGCTTCATAAAGCAGAGAGAAGAAGATGAAGAGCCTGTAGGAATGGTCATTTTTGATGATGAGTTATCGGCAAAGCAGATGCGTAATATAGAGCAGATGTTAGAAGTTAAAATCCTTGATAGGACATCGCTTATTTTAGATATTTTTGCTATGCGTGCTCAAACGGCTAATGCTAAGACTCAGGTAGAATTAGCACAATATCGATATATGCTTCCACGTTTGCAGCGTCTGTGGACCCATTTGGAGCGTCAAGGAGGTGGTTCTGGATCTGGTGGGGGTAAAGGTTCAGTAGGTCTTCGTGGTCCTGGTGAAACACAGCTTGAGATGGATCGTCGAATAATTCTTAATAGAATGTCTTTGTTGAAAGAGCGTTTATTAGAGATAGATAAGCAGAAAAAGACACAGCGTAAGAATCGTGGGCGTATGATAAGGGTGGCTTTGGTAGGGTACACAAATGTAGGGAAGTCTACTATAATGAATCTTTTATCTAAGAGCGAGGTGTTTGCAGAGAATAAGCTCTTTGCTACCCTCGATACTACCGTGCGTAAAGTAGTGATAGATAATTTACCTTTCTTATTAGCCGATACGGTAGGTTTTATTAGAAAGCTCCCCACAGATCTTGTCGATTCTTTTAAGTCTACCCTCGATGAGGTGCGTGAGGCTGACTTGTTACTTCATGTTGTAGATATATCCCATTCTGATTTTGAAGAGCAGATAAATGTGGTTAATAAAACATTAGCCGATCTTGGCTGTGCTGATAAACCGTCTATATTGGTTTTTAACAAAATAGATAATTATAAATGGGTGGACAAAGATGCCGACGACCTAACGCCAGAAACTAAAAATAATCTTACTCTTGATGACTTAAAGCGTACTTGGATGGCAAAAGTATCTGGTAACTGTTTGTTTGTATCAGCTCGTGAAAAACAGAATATAGTAGAGTTTAGAGAAGTGTTATATAAGATGGTACGTGAAATGCATGTGCAGAAATATCCTTATAATGATTTTCTTTACACTTTAGAAGATACTTTAGAATAAGCAAGATAGGTATATTTAAAATGATTATCAATTTCAAAATCTTTGTATATGAGCTATAGACCACTGACACAAGAAGAGATTATAATTTTTGAAAATAACAACTGTTGGGCAGAAGACTGGCAACGGGTACTTGTGGCAGAAGAAGGATTTTTGCCAAAGTATTTTCATCGTGTAATGTTTTATGGGGACATTCGTTTAGGTAAATTTCAAAAGAATGTTAAGATAGCGAAGGACTTTGTGAAGCATTCTGGCATTAATGATGCTACATTATGTAATGTTACCGTAGGCAATGATTGTCTTATAGAGAAGGTAGGAAATTATATTAACAATTATACTATAGGCGATGATTGTCTTATATCTAATGTTTCTGTAATGGAAACCACAGAGGGTGCTTCTTTTGGAGAGGGTAATCTTATATCTGTACTCAATGAGGTAGGCGATGGTAATGTTATTCTTTTCCACGATCTTAACAGTCAGTTTGCAGCCTTTATGGTAAAGTATTTTGGGGATAAAGATCTTAAAAATGCTATTCGCCGTTTAATAAAAGAAGAGATAACCCGCACTAATCCTGATCGTGGAACTTTGGGTAATAATGTGAAAGTAATTAATACGTGTGAGATTACTAATACTGTTATACAAAATGAGTGTGAAATATCAGGAGCGAGTCGTTTGAGCGATTGTACTATTCTTAGTTCCGATAAGGCAAATGTATATATAGGAACAGGGGTTATATGTGAAAACTCTATCATATCAGAAGGAAGTAGCATAGTTAATAGTGTTAAGATGCAAGATTGTTTTGTGGGAGAGGCTTGCCATATTTCTAATGGGTTTACGGCATCACAAAGCGTGTTTTTTGCTAACTCATATATGTCGAATGGTGAGGCTTGTGCTGCTTTTTGTGGTCCTTTTTCTGCATCACATCATAAAAGCTCGTTGCTCATAGGTGGTATGTTTTCTTTTTATAATGCAGGCTCGGGGACTAACTTTTCTAACCATGCTTATAAAATGGGACCAATGCACTGGGGAGTACTTGAGCGCGGGTCGAAGACGGCAAGCGGTAGCTATCTATTGATGCCAGCCACTATAGGCACATTCTCCGTATGTTTTGGAAAGCTGATGCACCACCCTAATACCACATCATTACCTTTTTCATATCTTATTGCTGAGGCTGATAAAATGTTTCTTGTACCTGGTCGTAATATCACCACAGTAGGGCTTTATCGTGATATACATAAGTGGTCTAAGAGAGATATGCGCCCGCAAAATGCTCATAAGAAGAGTATTGTTAATTTTGATTGGTTGTCGCCTTTCTCTGTAGGTGAGATATTAAGAGGTAAGTTTATTTTAGAAAATTTGAGGCAGGCAAGTGGTGATAATGTGTCGAGTTATAACTTTCACGAATATACTATTAACGCTTCGAGCTTACGTAAAGGTATAAAATATTACGATATAGCTCTTCGCATATATATGGGAGCAGTCTTGAAAAGAGCACATAAATTAGGCTTTTTTGGTAAACCTATTACTAACAAAGGATTAGGGGAATGGGGAGATCTCGCAGGATTGCTATTACCAAAGAGTGAGGAGATACGTTTAGTAGAAGATATAAAGGAAGGTGTTTTAGAGACGATACAAGATGTGATAGATCGTTTTGAAGACATTAATAATAATTATCGCATTTATCAATGGGCATGGACCTATAAGCTCATACAAGACTATTATGGAGTAAAAGAGATAACAGCGGAGGTAGATGCACAGATAAAAGCCGATTATATTACCGCTCGTCGAGCATGGATAGCAGAGATAAAAAAAGATGCTGAAAAAGAGTTTCACATGGGAGATGTCGATAGAGAGGTATTTGACGACTTTGTTAAAAGTCTTGATCATGAGACAGATTACGAAGAATAATTTACTTTATTATTAGTTATATGAAGCAAAAAAATTTCTTATCCTTTTTAAAAGGAATTGCTATTGGTGTAGTTGCTGTTTGCACTGCATATAGCGTAAAGGCGCAAAGCTATAGTTATAAAAGTGTAAAGGGCGACCCTATGCAAAGCCGTATCTACACTTTAAAAAATGGCTTGAAAGTGTTTGTTAGTGTAAACAAGGAAAAACCACGTGTACAAGCATATATTGCTGTGCGTACTGGTAGTCGTAACGATCCTGCCGAAACTACAGGGTTGGCTCACTATTTAGAGCATCTTATGTTTAAAGGCACTACTCATTATGGCACTTCTAACTATGCTGCAGAGAAACCTTTATTAGACGATATAGAGAGGAGGTACGAGGAATATCGTAAGGTAACCAATCCTATTTTGCGTAAAAAGCTATACCATGAGATAGACTCTGTATCGCAGCTTGCTGCTAAATATAATATTCCTAATGAATATGACAAGATGATGGCAGGTATAGGAGGTGTAGGAACTAATGCTTATACCTCTAATGATATAACTTGTTATCATGTGGATATTCCTTCTAATGAATTAGATACATGGGCAAAGATAGAGGGAGATCGCTTTCAAAACATGGTGATACGTGGTTTTCATACCGAACTTGAAGCTGTATATGAGGAATATAATATTGGTTTGGCAAAAGATGGTCGTAAGATGTTTACAGCACTAATGGCAAAGCTGTTCCCTAATCATCCTTATGGGACACAGACAACAATAGGTGTAGGCGATCATCTTAAAAACCCTTCTATAACTAATATAAAAAATTATTTTAAGAAATATTACGTTCCTAACAATGTAGCTATTTGCTTAGCTGGTGATATAGATCCAGATAAGGCAGTGGCATCTATAGAAAAGTATTTTGGTAAGTGGAAGGGTTATGGCGAGGTGAGAGCACCGCAGTATCCTGCTCTTACTAAGATGATAGCTCCAGTAGATACTACTATATATGGTAAAGAAGCTGCTTATGTGGCAATGGCTTGGAGAGCTGAAGCTGCTAAGAGCTTACAAAACGATACCTTAATGGTTATTAAGGAGATGCTTAACAATGGTACTGCTGGCATTTTCGATTTAAATCTTAATAGTAAGATGAGATTGCAATATGCACAGGCGTCTGCATCTACACTTAATGATTATAGTAGCTTTGAAGTGTTTGGATCGCCTAATAAAGGACAATCTTTGGAAGATGTAAGAAGGTTAATGCTTTCTGAGATAGATAAACTTAAAAAGGGAGATTTCGCTGACGATCTTGTGTCTTCTGTTATTAATAACATTAAGCGAGATGTTTATAAGAGTTTAGAAAGCAATGATACCCGATGCAGTTATTTCGTAGATGCGTTTATTAATAATATCCCATGGGAGCAGAAAGCAAGCACTTTAGAACGTATATCTAAAATGACTAAGTCGGAAATAGTTAGTTTTGCTAATCGCTTTTTTACGAGCAACTTTGTTACTGTTTTTAAGGAACAAGGCGAGGATAATACTATTAAAAAGGTAGAAAAACCAGCCATTACGCCCATTCCTACTAACAATGATAAGCAGAGCGACTTTATAAAGGAGGTAAAGAATATACATGTAGACCCTATAAAACCTGTTTTTGTTAATTATAAAAAAGATCTTACGATAACAAAAACAAAGAGAGGTTTACCTCTATTATATAAGAAGAATACGCAAGACGATTTGTTTCAGCTTACCTTTGTGTTGCCCATAGGTACCGAAAATAATAATAAGCTATGGTATGCAAGCAATTATATTGACTATTTGGGTACAAATAAGCTATCAAATGAGCAGATAAAGCAGAAGTTATATAAGCTGGCTTGTGAATATGGTATATATGTAACAAGAGATCGTACTTATATTAAGCTATATGGGTTAAACGAGAATTTGCCAGAGGTTTTGAAAGTTGTCAATGACCTTATGGATAACGCAAAGGTAGATAAACAGGCTTACGATAAATATGTATCATCAGTAGAAAAGAACCGTTTAGACGAGAAGAAATCGCAAAGAAGTAATTTTAATGCTCTATTTGCCTATGCTTCCTATGGTGCTTATAATGGCACTACTAATCGTATTTCTGTGGAAGAACTACGTAAAATGAACCCTCAAGAGTTGCTTTCTGAGATAAAAAAACTAAAAAGCTATGAGCATACCATCATGTATTATGGCCCTTCTTCAATAGCAGAGCTTAATAAGGTTATTAGTAGAAATTATCAATCTGCCGATGTTAAGCATCTTGCAAAGGTGCCAACAGGTAAGCCTTATGTACAGCAGCTTACAACAAAAAACGAAGTGCTCTTAGCTCCATATGATGCTAAGAATATTTATATGATGCAGATTCATAACGAAGGTGTTAAGTGGCAAGCACAACATTTGCCTATAATTACTCTTTTTAATGAGTATTTTGGTGGTAGTATGAATGCTATTGTTTTCCAAGAATTGCGTGAAGCACGAGGGTTGGCTTATTCGGCAAGTGCATCTTATACATCTCCTGAGCGTCCTGATGATAGTGAGAAGTTTTATACTTATATAATAACACAAAACGATAAGATGAGTGATTGTATAAATGAGTTTAATAACTTGCTTAACAATATTCCTGAACGTGAGGTTAATGTAGATGTGGCAAAGCAGAGTGTAATGAAGAGGATAGCATCTCGTAGAGTAACAAAATTTAATATTCTTAATTCATATCTTAATGCAAAACGCTTTGGTTTAGATAAAGATATTACGGAGTTAGTTTATGAAGAGTTGCCAAAACTTTCATTAAAAGATATAGTAGATTTTGCTAAGAAATATATAGCTAATAAGCCTTATAAATATATAATACTTGGCAATGAAAAAGAGCTTGATATGAAAGCATTAGAGAAAATAGCTCCAGTGCAGCATATTTCTACTGAGCAGCTTTTTGGAGAAAACAATAAAATTATTAACAACTAAAATATATATATTAGCGCATCAATGTTATATTATGCATTGGTGCGCATGGCTACAAAACAAAAAACATTATGGCAGAGTTTAAGTATGCACCAATGTTCCAATTGGGCAAGGACGATACAGAGTATCGCCTATTATCGAAAGAAGGAGTTAGTGTGTCTAATTTCGAAGGCAAAGAAATTCTAAAGGTAAGTAAAGAGGCTTTGACTCTTTTAGCACAACAGGCTTTTCACGATTGTGAGTTTATGCTTCGTCGCGCTCACAATAAGCAGGTAGCAAAAGTACTTACCGATCCTGAGGCTTCAGAGAACGATAAATATGTGGCACTTCAGTTCCTACGCAATGCCGAGACAGCAGTAAAGGGCGTATTACCATTCTGTCAAGACACAGGTACTGCTATTATACATGGAGAGAAGGGACAGCAGGTTTGGACAGGTTTCGATGATGAGGAAGCTCTTTCTCGTGGTGTTTTTAATACTTTTACAGGAGAAAATCTGCGTTATTCTCAAAACGCTCCATTAAACATGTACGACGAGGTAAACACAAAGTGTAACCTTCCTGCCCAGATAGATATAGAAGCTACAGAGGGTGCAGAGTATAAATTTGTTATGGTAGCTAAAGGTGGAGGTTCGGCTAATAAAACTTATTTCTACCCAATGACAAAGGCTACTATTCAGAATGAGGGCACATTGATACCTTTCTTGGTAGAGAAGATGAAGAGTTTAGGAACAGCAGCTTGTCCTCCTTATCATATTTGTTTTGTTATAGGTGGTACTTCTGCGGAGAAAAATCTTTTGACAGTAAAACTGGGTAGTATTAAATATTACGATAATTTACCAACGACAGGTGATGAAACTGGTCGTGCTTTTCGTGATATAGATCTTGAGAAAAAGATTTTAAAGGAGGCTTATAAGATAGGATTAGGCGCACAGTTTGGAGGTAAATATCTTGCACATGATATTCGTATTATACGTTTGCCACGTCACGGAGCAAGTTGCCCTATAGGAATGGGAGTAAGTTGTTCTGCCGATCGTAATATTAAGGCAAAGATTAACAAGGAAGGTATATGGATAGAGAAGATGGATACTAATCCTGGTGAATTGATACCTGAAGAATATCGCAAGCCAGGAGAGGGTACTAAAGGTATAGAGATAGATCTAAACGAAGGTATGGACGCTGTGCGTAAAGAGCTTACAAAATATCCAGTTTCTACACGTGTTAATCTTAAAGGTACAATTATAGTTGCGCGAGATATAGCTCATGCTAAGCTCAAAGCTCGTTTAGATGCTGGTGAAGACTTGCCACAGTATATTAAGGATTATCCTGTATTGTATGCAGGTCCTGCAAAAACGCCAGCAGGTTTGCCTTGTGGCTCAATGGGACCTACTACGGCTAATCGTATGGATCCGTATGTAGACGAGTTTATGGATCATGGTGGCTCTTTAGTAATGATAGCAAAGGGTAACCGTACGCAGGT
Source organism: Prevotella amnii CRIS 21A-A (assembly GCF_000177355.1). Classification (NCBI taxonomy): domain Bacteria; kingdom Pseudomonadati; phylum Bacteroidota; class Bacteroidia; order Bacteroidales; family Prevotellaceae; genus Prevotella; species Prevotella amnii. Next base: position 53,427 of record NZ_ADFQ01000004.1, on the reverse strand, counting down.
AGTAACTGATGCTTGTAAGAAGCATGGAGGTTTTTATTTAGGTACTATAGGAGGTGTGGCTGCAGTCCTTTCACGTAGTTGCATAAAGAGTATAGAGTGTGTAGAATATCCAGAGTTAGGTATGGAAGCTGTTTGGAAAATAGAGGTAGAAGATTTCCCTGCTTTTATCCTTGTAGATGATAAAGGTCATGATTTCTTTAAAGAGTTGAAACCATGGACAGGTTGTAGCTGTTAGTAGTGAAGTCGTTAAGAAAAATAAAGGTTATGTTTCTTTAATAGGAACATAACCTTTTTTATAATTCTAAGCTATTAAATATTTATAAAAGCTGTATGTGTTGCTTTGCTCATGTTACATAGTAGGTATTAACCCTTCTATATACTTGCAAAGAATGCCTATGCCAGTATGGTTTTCGCCTCCTTGCGGAATAATAAGATCGGCGTATCGTTTGGTAGGCTCTATAAACTGTTCGTGCATGGGCTTTAATACTTTAAGATAACGGTCTACAACCATCGATACTGTTCTTCCACGATCTATGGTATCACGTTGTATGTTACGAATAAGACGCTCATCAGAGTCGGCGTCGACAAATATTTTAAGGTCCATCATGTCGCGTAGCTTTTTATTATTAAGAGTCATAATACCTTCTATAATTATAACAGGCTTAGGCTCTACATGTATGGTTTCAGGCAAACGATTACTTAGAATATAGCTGTAAGTGGGTTGTTCACAAGCTATTCCGTTGCGTAACTCATTAACGTGTTTTATGAGAAGTTTCCAGTCGAAGGCATCAGGGTGATCGAAATTTATAGCTTTACGCTCTTCCTCTGTAAGTGAGGTGGTATCATTATAGTAAGAGTCGAGTGGTACTACAGCAACATAGTCTGGTGGCAAGGCTTCTACTATTTTTCGTACTACGGTACTTTTTCCTGATCCTGTACCGCCTGCAATTCCTATTATAGTTATCTTTTTCATTGTTTTATTACTTGTTGATAGATATTTATTTGTTTATAGTATAGCTACTTTTTTATGCCTAATTGTCTAAACATATCTTCGTAATATTTAGCTTTCTTTTCTATTTTCATAGGAAAAGCCCTACTGCTACTTGGTTCTCTGTAAAGTAGTATAGTGCGTTCTTCAAACATAAAAGAAACATTTTCTCCCATTTTAAGGTGTTTAGCATTGATATTATAGTGCTGAGATATGATATCTGTAGCAACTTGTCCTGCTGTTACAATAGCCTTACATTGTGGTAGAGAATGTAGTATTTTGTTAAAGTTAGTAGGCTCTACTATTTCAAGATCCTTGTCAGAAGCAGTTCCTTTTGTACGGCGAATGCGCTGAGCTGTATCAAATATAGCTATTCCTTGCTCTAAAAGCATTTCCTTTATACTGTTAAGACGGTAAGTTTTGTTTATTTGATCAACGAAGGCAAACTTATCTCTCTTAAAGATAAGCCCCAAAATACGCCACATATCATTTGTGAAATTAGGATAATACCATGGCATACACCAACGTTTTGGTGCAGGAGGGAAAGTGCCCAGCATCAGTATTTTAGCATGTTTGGGCAGCCATGGCTTAAAGGGGTGCGATTCTGTTTCTAACATAGGAAATAATATATGTGTTTTATATTTTTATTATATAATCCTATTTTATTTGTTCTTTTACGATATAAACTACTGTAGGAAGATGGTCAGAGTATCCGTCGAGCCAAACTCCTCCTGCTGTAGTACGTTTGGTATTACCTTTATATTTACCCTCTTGCTGGAAAAGATAATCACGCTTAAATATTTGATTTTTCCAATATTTTAGTGTAGTAAAGTCTTTAGATCCATTTTTATTTAGAAAGTTAGGTGATAGGATAATTTGATCAAATAAGTTCCATCTCCCTTGATATTGTAATGTTCCAGTGCCTTGTTTCACAAGTATGTTATACCATGGGTTATACATATCGTTTGTACCCACTTCAGATATTTCGGCTTTCGCAGAAAGATATTTGTGCATAGAAGCATTAGTAGGGTCGTCATTCATATCTCCCATTACTATAACTTTGCAGTTAGGATCCTCTTGTAGCAAAGAGTCTTTTATCACTTTTATTTGTTTTGCTCCCAGCTCGCGGTAGTATGAACTTGCCCCACGACTTGGCAAGTGGCATACAATAACAGAAACATGTTCGTTAGCCATAGTTCCACTAATAGTTAGGAAGCCACGGGTAGCATGTGCACTGTCTTTGGCTAATTCGTATATGTAAGGTATAAGCTTTGTATTACGAACTGTAAAAAGTTTTGGTTGGTAAATAAAAGCACAATCAATACCTCGTCGGTCAGGTCCTTCTATATGTATATATTTATATCCACGTTGTGCAAGGGCAGGTTGTGCTACGAGATCTTTTACAACATGATCGTTTTCACATTCAGCTAATCCGATAAAAGCGCATCCTACTTTTGGTAGGACATCAGTGCCCATTTCTGATAAAACTCGCGACATATTAGCGAGCTTATGGCTATATTTCATTTTATTCCAATGATAGCTTCCATTAGGAGTAAAGTCGTAATCATTTTTCCCTTTATCGTGTGTATAGTCAAATAAGTTTTCTTGATTGTAAAAACCCACAGCATAAACGGAATATTTTCTTTGTGCAAAAGTACTTATAACACAAAGCAATAATGAGATTGAAAGTAAAGATAGTTTTTTCATTCTTATAATAATTTAATTAACATTTATACGTATCTTATCTATGCAAACATGCCCTTAGGCAAGTTCGGATATTATTCTTTTGCAAATGTCGCTAATTAATTTGAGATAATTGTAATTGTGGATAAGTTTTAACTCAAAGTATTTTTATATTTAAAATATATTTTATTACTTTGCAATTACAATATAACATACTTTAATACAATAATATTATGCAGAAAAAGCTGACATTAGCGGTTATCGCAGTATGTAGTTCAGTGGCAGTATTTGCTCAGAATACTACAAAAAAGACTACTACTCAGCAGGAACAAACTATAAAGCCAATAGAGGAGTCTTTGTTTACTTTCTCTGAAGCTCAGATTAATGAAGAGAACCCTATGAGTGATAATGCTATTATCTTAACTTCGGGAAGTAATGTTTATGCTTCGCAGGTAGGCTATCTTTATTCTCCTATGCGTTTTAGATACCGTGCTTTAAATCAAAAGTATAATGAGATTTATATTAATGGCACTCCTGTTAATGATTTGGAAAGTGGGCAATTCCGCTATTCTATGGTAGGTGGCATTAACCAGCAGACACGTAATGTTGACTTTGCTTTGCCTTTTGAGAGTAATAATTTCTCTATGACAGGTATTGCAGGAAGTAATAATTATAATTTCCGTGCAGGTTCTATGCCTGCAGGGCAACGACTTACATTATCTGCTGCTAATAGAAATTATACTTTTAGAGGAATGTATAATTATGCCAGTGGTTTTAATAATAATGGTTGGGCTGTTGCGGCAAGTATAGGTTATCGTTGGGCTAATCGTGGTTATGTAGAAGGTACTTTTTATAATTCGTTATCTTATTATTTCGGGGTACAGAAAAAATGGGATAATGGGCATTCTTTGAGTTTGTCTACATGGGGTAATCCTACTGAGCGTGCAGGACAAGGAGCAAGCACAGAAGAGGCTTATTGGTTAGCTAATGATTTTCAGTATAATCCTTATTGGGGGTATCAGAATGGGGTTAAACGTAATAGTCGTGTTATTAACGACTATTCTCCTTCAGGTATCTTAACATGGGACTGGGATATTAATAAGAAATTAAAGCTGACAACTTCTTTGTTTGCTAAATATGGAATTTATAAGAGCACGAAGCTTAACTATAATAATGCAGAAAATCCTGCTCCTGATTACTGGAAAAATATGCCAAGCAATTTCTTTGATGTTTGGAATGAGCATGATAGTCGTTATCGCACAGCACAGGCATATAAAGACTGGGAGGATGCAGTAGATTATTGGAGGAATAAGAATAATCGTCAGATACAATGGGATCGCCTTTATTATTCTAACCGTCAGGCAGCTGCTAATGGGCAAGATGCTCTTTATTTCTTGCAGGCAAGGCAAGACCGTAATATGACAACAAGTTTAGCTTCTACATTGACCAATCATTTAGGAAAAGAGAAAGTGTTAAACGTAGGTGTTGTCTTAGCTCAAAATTTAGGACACCATTATCAGACTATGGAAGATATGTTAGGTGCTAAGAAATATCATAATATAAATACTTATGCTGTGGGAACATATCCTTCAGGTGATCCTCGCACGCAGTATGATTTGAATACTATGGGCGTAAATGGGTTAGGTAAACTTGTTTATGAGGGTGATCGCTTTGGGTATGATTATAATATTAATGTGCGAAAGGTTAATGTTTGGACTAATTTTGCACAAACTTATGGTAATGTATTTTATGTGTTAGCAGCAAGATTAGGATTTGACAATATGTATCGTGTAGGTAATATGCGTAATGGCTTGTTTGCTAATAATTCTTTTGGTAAGAGTCGTCAAGCTAATTTTATTTCTGGTGGCATAAAGGGTAGTGGTACAATAACTTTGAGCGGAGGTAACGCACTATCTGTAGGTCTTGGCTATGAGCATCGTGCGCCAGAAGGAAGAGATGCGTTCGTATCTCCTGAGATGAATAATGATTTTGTTGAAAACTTACGCAACGAACATGTGTTTTCTTCAGAACTTAGTTATCAATATAGCGGAAGCTGGTTACATGCAAACTTGAGTACATATTATAATCGTTTAACTCATGTTACAGAATGGCAAAATTTCTTCTATGATGATGTTAATTCTTTTACTTATATCAGTATGACTAATATAAAGAAAAGTTTATATGGTTTTGAGTTAGGCTTAGATTTTAAATTGACAAATTTCTTAAATTTCAAGACTCTTGCTACATGGCAGGAAGCAAAAAATGTAAATAATGCAGATGTTGTTTACATGAATTCTACTAAGAGTACTTTCTATAAAGATGTTGTTTATAATGATGGAATGCGTGAAGCTAATACTCCGTTATCAGTATATAGTGGTATATTGAGCTTTCATAAAGGTGGCTGGTTTATAGATGTAGTAGGTAATTATTACGATCGTATATATTTATCTTATTCTCCAAGTATGCGTTATGGCTCTACATTGCGTACTATGGGAACTGCTCTTGGTGGTATTGATGCAGAGGGCTATTATAATCCTGCTCCTCAAGCAAAAGGAAAAGGAGGCTTTATGCTTGATGCTTCTATAGGAAAGAATATATATATAGGGCATCACAGCTTGTCAATTAATTTGATGGTAACAAATATTTTAAATAATCAGAAGATAATAAGTGGCGGTTATGAGTATGGTAGAAGTAGCTATACTATTAATCAGAGAACTGGAACTACTACTATTAGGGCTTATGATTTTGGAAAGAATCCTAAGTTATATTATGCTTATGGCATTAACGGAATGTTGAATATTGCTTATAAATTCTAAATACATACTATACAATTATTTTATGAGGAAATTTAATTTTTTAACGATAGCCGCAACTGTAATAATAATCCTCTCTTCTTGTATGGGTAAGGATTATGCAGATACACCAATAGGTGGAAAAGAGCGTTATTATGGCAGTAATGAGTTAAAGGAAACCAATGTGCTTACAATAGCTCAGTTAAAACAGAAATATACAAATCCTATTTCAACAAGGAACGGTTATGAAAAAATAGTTGATGATATACAGCTAAAGGGCATTGTAACCAGTTCGGATAAGGAGGGTAATGTGTATAACGAAATAGTTATTCAAGATAAAACAGGTGCAATAATTATCTCGTTAGGACAAAGTGCTATTTATGGATATTTGCCAATAGGAACAGAAATATTGGTAAGCTTAAAAGACCTTTATATAGGTAATTATGGTTTACAACCACAGATTGGTGTGCCATCTGTAAGCTCTAAAGGGACTGTTTCTATAGGCAGAATAAGTAAGTTAGCGTGGGATAAACATTATAAGATTATTAGTATTAATAATAAGGTAGAGGCTGAAGCATTTGATATAAATAAATGGAATATAAATGATGATGCGGGAAAACTTGGAGTTATAAAGAATGTTATCTTAAAATCTGGTTATGATTATAATTCTAAGAGCAACATACAGACTTATGCTAATCGTAATAGTGGTGCAGGTAGCGTAAGCTGGTCATTAGTAGGGATAGACGACAAGAAATTGGTAATGTATAATAGCAATTTTGCCAAATTCGCAGGTGTAGAAGTTCCTAAAGGTAAGGTAAATATCACAGGAATATTTAAGCGTTTTAATGATCAGTGGGAAATTATAACACGTTCGCTTAGTGATGTTGAGAATGCTACTGTTATAGATCCTTTAGTAGGTTTAGTAGGTAAAGGTAAGGGAACAAAGGCTGAACCTTTTGATGTTACTCGTGCTTTAGCTTTAATCCAGAGTGGTAATGCAGGGGACAAAGAATGGTATGTAAAAGGTATAATTTCAACGGTTCCAAGTAATAGTTTTTATGCCCCAGCCGGGTCATGTACTTATTTTATTTCAGATGATGGTAAGTCTAATACGGAACTAAAGGTGTTTGGGGGGTTAAATTTAGATGGAGCTAAGTTTTCTTCATCTGAAACACTGGTAGTAGGTAAGCAAGTAGTAGTATGTGGTATGCTTATAAATTATAAAGGTACAAAGGAGATAGATAAAAATAATAGACTAATCTCTATAAAATAAAAAACAGATTATTCTTACAAATTAGAAAAATAAATAAGATGAAGAAGGTATTAATTCCATTATTGGCTATAACGTTAACAGTTATTGCTTTTACAAGTTGTGAGGATGTTCCAGCACCTTATAGTATTAACTATGATGAAAGTAAAAATCCTAATCCTAATACAGGTGGTGGTAGTGCTACTACTGATATATTAAATACTCAGGAAACAGCATGGACAGTAGCTCAAGCTATACAGAAGATAAAAGATGCAAATGGTAGTGTAAAAGGCTTGGCATATGTAAAGGGTATAATAAACAAGGTAATAGCTTATAATTCTACATATAAGAGCATTTCCTATAATATTGTTGACGAAAAAGGTAATACAGAATATATTCAGGTATATTCTGGTAAAGGTCTTAATGGTGCAGATTTTAAAGCAGAAACAGATCTTAATGTAGGAGATCAAGTTGTTCTTATAGGTAATTTGAAGAGTTATACTAATAAAAAAACAGGTAAAACTATAATGGAAGTAGATAAAACTAGCAAAATTGTTAGTTTGATAAAGGGAGCTACTCCTCCTATTTTACCCGATTTAAATACAGAAGCTACAGCATGGACAACAGATCAAGCAGTAGCTAAGATTAAAGAATCTAATTCTAAGTTGGCAGCACAGGCTTATGTAAAGGGTGTTATCACTGATGTTTGGAATAAAGTAAATAATGATGGTTCTTTATCTTATAAAATTAAGACAGATGGAAGTACAGAGGAAATTCAGATTTACGCAGGTTTAAATAAAGGTGGAGTTAAGTTTTCTGCTAATACAGATTTGAAAAAAGGTCAAACTGTTATTGTAAAGGGATACCTTATGCCTTTCCAAAAGAAAGATAAAAAAACTAATCAAGAAAAGACTATTTATGAAATGGATAGGGGAAGTGTGATAGTTAATATAACTGGTGAAGGTGCTACTCCTCTTCAAGAAGATCCTAATACTAATCCAACGACACCTGTTGGTGCGGAAACGATCATTGATTGTTCAGATTTTGGCAAGGAAGATAAAACAGATGTATCTTACGAAGCTAAAGATGGCACAAAGCTTACATTTGCTCAGAATGGTGGTTTTACTCCTCCTAAATATTTCGCAGAAGGTCATACTATGAGAATGTATGCTAAGAATTCTTTAACTATAGAATGCTCAAAGGTTATTAAGCAGATCGTTATTATAATAGATGTAAAAAAGAAAAAAACTTATAATGGTAATGATATAGCTTATGCAGAAAGTGGCAGTAATAAGGTTAAGATAACAAAAGTAAGTTTGTCAGAGGTGCAGTTTAATGGATTGTCTTCTAATAAAGTAAAGATTGTTAATGATTTTGAAAGCACTTCTAAAGGAATCCAATTACGAATTAAGTCCATTAAGATAGTTTACGCTAATTAATCTTATGGGTATAATATATTTAGTTTTTAAAATATTTGGACAAGTGCATAAATATTTGTAATTTTGCACCCTGTTAAGTGCTTATTGGTATAAGAATGAGCTATACTTAACAAATAAAAAGGTTATTATAAAATTAAATAGAAAAATAAAATGAAAAAAGGTATTCATCCAGAAAACTATCGCCCCGTCGTATTTAAGGATATGTCTAACGGTGATATGTTCCTTTCACAGTCTACATGTAAATCAACAGAAACAGTAGATTTTGAAGGCGAAACTTACCCTTTGGTAAAAGTAGAAATCTCAAGTACCTCTCATCCTTTTTATACAGGTAAGAGTAAGCTTGTTGATACAGCTGGTCGTGTAGACCGCTTTATGCACCGCTATGGTAAGTTAAAGAAGTAGCTTAATACATTTTTATATATAATAATAAAATGCGAATAAACGTAGTTGCATATGCGTTCATTCGCATTTTATTTGTTATCTTTGTGTTTATATAATTGATAATGTATATAATAAGTATATTAACTATTTAGAGGAACAGAAAATGAAAAAATCATCAATCTTTGTATTCTCTCTGTCGTTTGCTTTGGTCCTAAATCTTTTTTCATGCACAGTAGATGACGAGGGTAGGGTGTTGGCTTATAATATAGATAGAGGTGGTAAGCCTAAAGTGCCAAGTGATGGTGTTACGGTTATAAAATCGCTTTCCGAGTTACCTTCTTTTCATGGAGGCAATAGTAAAGTAGTAACGCATAAGCTTAAAAATGGCGAGGTAAATTATACTGTAGAGTTTGATAAGGATAAACAAGCCACACGTTGGGTAGCTTTTCAAATGAATAGTCATAATGTTTTTGGTAATATCCCACGTTATGGGAAAACTGAGGGGAAGGGTAAAAGTAAAACCAATTATCTGTTTGATCCTAAGTTTTCCTCTACTGAGTTTTTAAAGGATTTAATTAAAGGAAGTGGATATAGTCATGGGCATCTTATAGCTTCTGCTGATAGAAAAAGTGATGAAGAAGCACAGAAGCAAACGTTTTATCTAACAAATATGGCTCCTCAGATTCAAAATAGTTTTAATGCTTCTCCTGGTGCTTGGGCTCTTATGGAGGATTTAGTTAGAAGTAAGTTTAGAGAGGCTATAAACGTAAGTAATATAGACACTATGTTCGTGGTTCGTGGATGCACTATTGATAATCCTGATCAGATAAAAGAGAATGTTAGAGGATTGATAGTTCCGAAGTATTTTTATTCTTTACAGGTATTGAAGTATAAAGATATTAATGGAAAGTGGAGTTATAAGGCGTTATCTTTTTGGATAGAGCATAAAAAGTCAGATGCAAGGGGGCAGATGAAAACCTTCTTAAAACCTATTCGTGAGATAGAAAAGTTGACTGGGATTAACTTTTTTGCAAGGTTCTCAAAAGAAGATCAAGATTATTTTGAGAATATGACTTCAGAGCAAATGGCTGTTATGTGGAATATTAAATAATAAAGTAAGTGCCAAAGGTAAGGTAATAAAGATATTTTTCTCTTTATTCTTTTTACTATAGTAAGAAAAGGCTCAGCAAGTATTACCTGCTGAGCCTTAATCATATTTATTATATTTATAATATTATATTATTTAGAACGGGAGGTCGTCTGTCGACTCAGTACTTTCAGTAGCAGGAGGAAAGGGAGTAGCTTGTTGTGGAGTTTCAGCTTTGGGTTGTGCTGCAGGTACAGGACTAGCAGCTTGTGCAGCAGCAGCATCTATACGCTGAATATTCCAAGCACGTATATTGTTAAACCAACGACCATTATATTCATGAGCATCAATATCGAAACTTACGGTTAGTTCTTCTCCGGCTTTTATAGCAAACTGATCTATTTTGTCAGCTCCAAAGATATTAAAGACCATCTTACGTGGATATTGGTCATGAGTTTCAATAACATATTCTTGCGATTTCCATGCACCACGCGCTGAAGTTCCTTCACGTGGAGGCAAAACAGCAATAACTTTACCAGTCAAATCCATATATTTTATCGTTTTTATTTTATTATTCTGTCTGCGAAATTACTAAAATAGTTCTAAAAATCGAAACTTTTACTATCTATTTTTGTTAATGATATGTGTTTTTTGTATTTTTGTACTCTAATAGTGGAAAGTTGTAAAAGAAGGTTATTTCTTTTATGATATAATTTCATGTAGAGTATTAACTAAACAAGACATATTGATGATATTTAATCTTTCAAGCTCGTTATTGAGCAGCAAATTACAAACACTGTCTAAGGTTATAGCTAACAAGAATGCTATAGCTATCCTTGATTGCTTTTTGTTTGAAATAAAGAATAACCAGTTGACTATTACAGCTTCGGATAGTGAAAATACAATACATTGTATAATAGAACTTGATAGTGCTGATGGTGAAGCGAGCTTTGCTGTTAATAATCAAACTATTATTGATGCTGTAAAAGAATTGCCTGAACAGCCTCTTTCGTTGGATGTTAATATGAATGAGCAGAAGATATATATAACTTATCAGAATGGCTCTTATAATTTTCCAATCTTTTCGGCAGAGGAATATCCAAGAGTTCAAACTGTATCTTCAGATGCGACAACGATTGTAATTGATTCTAATATTTTGGTAGATGCAATTACTCGATCTTTGTTTGCTACAGCACAAGATGAGCTTCGTCCTGTTATGAATGGTCTTTACTTTGATCTTTTGTCAGATAGTTTATCTATAGTTGCTACTGATGGTCAAAAACTTGTTCGTAATAAGATTTTTACAATTAAAAGTGATAAAGAGTCAGCATTTATCCTTCCTAAGAAGCCTGCAAACTTATTGAAAAATGTGTTGTCTAAAGATGGTGGAGATGTTATTATTAGATATGATCAGCGTTCTGCAGAAATTTCTTATGCAGAAGGTAATCTTTCTTGTCGACTTATAGAAGGTAGATTCCCTAATTATAATAGCGTTATTCCTGTCGCAAATCCTAATCAGATAGTTATAGATCGTCGTTCTCTTATAGGGGCTATTCGTCGTGTATTGCCTTTTGCTAGTGAGGCTTCACCGTTGATACGTTTTCGGATAGAACAAGGAGTGCTTACTCTTAATGCTGAAGATATTGATTTTTCTACAAGTGCAAAAGAAAGCGTTGTATGTAATTATGCTGGCAATGCTATGAGTATAGGTTTTAAAGGAACTAGTATGCTTGATATATTGAACAATCTTGATGGTGATGATGTTACAATAGAGCTTGCTGATCCTTCACGTGCAGGCATAGTTCTTCCTAATAAACAATTAGAGAATGTAGATGTATTAATGCTTATTATGCCAATGTTGTTGAATGATTAAAATAAAAAAATAATATTGAAAAGAGAAAGCACAGAGAGAAGAAATGTATCTTTGAGCTTTCTCTTTTTTTTAAAAATAAAGTATATAAAAAAGAATAATAGTCCGCTCTGTTATGTAAAGTAAGATTCTATAAAATAACATATTAAGTATAGAAGATTAGAGATTATATGTTTTTGTAGAAGTCTTTTAATAAATTAAGGAGAAAATAATGAAGTTAAAATTAAAACGTCCTTTAATTGTATTCGATCTTGAAACGACAGGATTAGATCTTGTTAATGATCGTATTATTCAAATATCATATATAAAAGTTTATCCAGATGGAAAGGAAGAGCGTGAAAATATTTTTATCAATCCTGGGAAACAGATTCCCGAAGAGGTTATAGCTCTTACAGGTATAACAAATGAAGATGTAGCAAAAGCTCCTACCTTTAAAGAGAAAGGAAAGGAGTTATCTTTGAAATTTACAGGATGTGATTTTGCTGGTTTTAATTCTAATCGCTTTGATATTCCTATGCTTGCAGAAGAATTTTTAAGGGCAGGTATAGAGTTTGATTTTTCTAAATGTCAGTTAGTTGATGCACAAAGTATTTTTCATAAGATGGAACGTAGGAATCTTGCTGCAGCTTATGAGTTTTATTGTGGTAGGAAAATGGAAGAAGATTTTAAAGCGCATCGTGCAGATCAAGATACAGAGGCTACTTGGGCAGTTTTACAAGGTGAAATAGAGATGTATTCTTCTAAGAACCAGACAGATGAGAAACGTATATTGGAAAACAGTGTAGATGCTTTAGCTGATTTTTCAAAGATGAATGATTTTGTTGATTTTGCAGGTAGAATTATCTGGAAAGATGAAACTGATAAGGAGGGTAATGTGATTTTAGATGATAATGGAGTTCCTCGTAGGCATGAAGTGTTTAATTTTGGGAAATATAAAGGCTGGGATGTAGCTGAAGTGTTACACCGAGATCCTGGATATTTTAGTTGGATGTTAGGTAGTGATTTTACTTATAATACTAAGCAGGTTCTTACTATAATCCGTTTACGTGAATTTAGTAATCGTATGAATGGTTAATTTCTAAAAGTTTATATTAAGAATGCTTAGAGGTAAGAAGATAGTATTAGGTATTACAGGCTCTATAGCTGCTTATAAGAGCTGCCTTATAGTGCGTGAGTTTATAAAAAAAGGAGCAGAGGTGCAGGTGGTAATAACACCTAATGGGAAGGAGTTTATTACTCCAATTACTTTATCGGCACTTACAAGCAAGCCTGTAATTAGTGATTTCTTTGCACAGCGTGATGGTACATGGCATTCACATGTAGAACTTGGGTTATGGGCAGATGCTATGTTAATAGCCCCTTGCACTGCAAGCACGTTGTCTAAGATGGCTAATGGTGTAGCAGATAATATGCTAATAACTACTTATCTTTCTATGAAGGCTCCTGTTTTTGTTGCTCCAGCTATGGATTTGGATATGTATCAGCATCCCTCTACTAAGCATAATATAGAAATATTGCAAGGGTATGGTAATTATATAATTGATCCTGTTAGTGGTTTTCTTGCTAGTGGTTTAGAAGGAAAAGGTCGTATGGAAGAGCCTGTAAGGATAGTATCATATATAGAAGATTTCTTTTCTAAGAAAGGTAATTGGAATGTTAGTTTTACAAGGCAAAAAGATCTTATAGGAAAGACTATCCTTATTACTGCGGGACCTACTTATGAGAAAATTGACCCTGTACGTTTTATAGGTAATTATTCTTCAGGGAAAATGGGCTTTTGCTTGGCAGAAGAATGTGCGTGTAGAGGTGCTAAGGTAATATTAGTATCAGGTCCTGTGAACTTACAATGTAGTGAGAGTATAGAGCGAATAGATGTTGAGTCGACAAAAGAGATGTATGATGCTGTTGTCGCACGTTTCCCAGAGGCAGATGTTGCTATACTTAGTGCAGCTGTGGCAGATTTTAAGCCACAAGTTATATCTGATAAGAAGATAAAACGAGAAGGCAAAGGCTTAACTTTACAGCTTCAATCAACACAAGATATTGCGGCAGCTGTGGGGAAAATGAAAAAACATCATCAACGTATAGTGGCTTTTGCATTGGAAGTGAGCAATGAAGAAACAAATGCAAAGCAAAAATTAGAACGTAAGAATGCCGATTTTATAGTATTAAATTCTACACGTATACCAAACACAACTTTTAGGTCTGATGATAATCAAATTACTATTATTTCACATGATAGAAAGGTATATTTTGAGAAAAAGTCAAAGAAAGATGTGGCAAAAGATATAGTGAATGAACTAAAAAAAATACTTTAAAAAGGAATATTTTTTTAAGATAGTAAAAAAGAGCGATATTTATAAGATATAAGAATAAATCTTCGTTACCTACAGAAATATAGATATATTTATGTTAAAGAATTTGTATATAAAGAATTTTACGCTTATTGATCAGTTAGATATATCTTTCCATGCAGGCTTTTCTGTGATAACAGGAGAAACTGGAGCTGGTAAGAGTATTATCTTGGGCGCAATTGGCTTATTATTAGGCAATCGTGCAGATAGTAAGATGATAAAAAGTGGAGAGAAAAAGTGTGTTATTGAGGCGCATTTTGATATATCACAATATAATTATAAGAGTTATTTTGAGGATCTAAATATTGATTTTGAGCCAAAAGATACTATTCTTAGGCGCGAATTGATGGTAAACGGTAAGTCTCGTGCTTTTATTAATGACACTCCTATATCCCTACAAGGAATGCGCATATTAGGGGAGAAACTTATTGATATTCATTCTCAACATCAGAATCTTTTATTACAAAAAGAAGATTTCCAACTTAACGTTGTTGATACTATTGCGCATGATGAAGAAGAGTTGAGTGAATATAAGAAAGCTTTTTTGCAGTATAAAAGAGCCGAAAGTGAACTTATATTACAAACAGAAAAGCTGGAAAAAGCAAAAGAGAATGAAGATTTTTTGCGTTTTCAGTATAACGAGTTAGACGCAGCTAATCTTGTTACAGGAGAGCAAGAAGCATTGGAACAAGAGTATAAAATACTTTCTCATTCAGAAGATATTAAGAATTCTCTATATCAAGCTGTCAGATTATTAAATGATGATAATGCTATTTTGGATAACTTATATAATGTATCTGAAATTATAGATAGGATAATGATAATGTATCCAAAAATTAAAACATTAGCACAGCGTATAAAGGAATCGTATATTGAGCTGAAAGATATTGTAGGCGAATTGAGTACAGATGTAGAGGAAATAGAATATGATCCTAAGCATTTGGAAGAAATTAATCAAAGAATGGAATTGATATTTGCACTTGAGCGTAAATATCATGCAGAAGGTGATGTTCAGCTTATTGAGCTTAGGGATAATATAGATAGACAGTTACAAAATATAGATAATAGTGATGAGGAGCTATCCTCATTGCATAAAGCGGTAGAACATTGGAAGAAGGAAGCTGAACGGTTATCTAAAAATCTTACTTCTGTTAGAACTAAAGTAGCAAGTCAGATAGAAGAAGAGATGCGTAAACGTCTTATTCCTCTTGGTATTCCAAAGGTTCAGTTTAAAGTTGAAATAGGAGAAAAAGCATTATCATTAAATGGAAGTGACAAAGTGCAATTCCTTTTTTCTGCCAATATAGGAACAGCATTAGAGCCGATAGCTCAAATAGCATCAGGTGGCGAAATAGCTCGTGTGATGTTGTCATTGAAAGCTATGTTGAGTGGAGCAGTAAAGCTGCCTACAATTATTTTTGATGAAATAGATACAGGAGTGAGTGGTAAAGTAGCAGAGAAAATGGCAATGATAATGAAGAATATGGGCGGAACTGCGAGACAGGTTATATCTATAACACATCTTCCGCAGATAGCTGCTTTTGGTAGTACTCACTATAAGGTGGAAAAGGAAGATACAGAATTAGGAACACGTAGTAAAATGAGAGAACTTTCTATAGATGAGCGAGTGCAAGAGATAGCACAGATGCTCTCTGGTGAAGATGTTACAGATGCTGCTCTTCTGAATGCACGTGAATTAATAAAACAATCTAAATAAGGAAGTGTTTATGAAAAAGGTAAAAACTATATTATATCTTTTGTTTTTTTTGTTACAGTATAGTGTAGCTCAGCCATCAAGTGTTAAGAAAACGGCAAGAAGTTGTTTTACACTCACTACGTTTAAATCTGATGGTTCGTTGTTAGGTAGGGCAAATGGAGTATTTATAAGTAGCGATGGAGTAGGGGTAAGCTTATGGACTCCTTTTATAGGTGCAGATAAAGCTGTGGTGATTGATGCTAATGGTATTAGCCATGATGTGGAGTGTTTGCTTGGGGCTGACGAGATTTATAATCTTGTTAAGTTTCGTATAAAAGGTAGTGTCTCTGCAGCTTCTTTAGCATCTGTTATAAATAAAGACCAGACAGTATGGGTAACTCCTACCCCAAAAACAGGAGCATCTATTAAGGCTACTGTAACAGGAATAGAAAAGTTTAAGAGGCAATATAATTATAGTTTGCTCAGTTCTTCTGCTTCTGAGCAAATGAATGGTGCGGCTGTTGTTGATGATAAGGGTAAGGTTTTAGGCTTATTTAGTATATCATCATCTCAACAGTGTGCTACAGATGTAAGATATGTCAATGATTTTAAACTTACGGGGCTATCTCAAAATGATAACATTATGCGAACAAGTTCTATTCGTATAGGTTTGCCAGACTCTCAGGAAGAGGCTTTAGTAGCCTTGGTGTTATCAAGTGAGAAACCTTTAGAAATTTATAAAGCAACGATACAAGATTTTATAAATAAATTTCCAAAGGCAGCAGAGGGATATAATATTTATGCAAATAAGTTGTTAGTAATGGGTGATATAGTAGGTGCAGAGAAAGCTATGAGAGAAGCTATTAATAATGTGTCTGCTAAGGATGAAGCCCATTTTAATTATGCACGAAATATGTATCTTGCATGTGTAGATAGTTCTTTGTTTGCCAAGGTAAAGTCTATAGGTTGGAGCTTAGATAAGGCAAAGCAAGAGGTAGAAATAGCTTATAGTATAAAGCCTATGAACATTTATAAGCATTTGCAAGCACAGATAATTTATTCTGAAGGAGATTATAATAAAGCTTATGCAGCTTTTGAGGCTTTAACAAAAACAGATATAAAAAATCCTGAGCTGTATCTTGAAATGGCTCAGAGTAAACAACATCTTAATGCTTCAGATGAAGAAATTTTAAGGTTGCTTGATCAAAGTGTAGAATTGTGTGATACGCCTTATGTGGCAACATCTGCTCCTTATTTTTTTGTTAGAGGTCAGCAGTTACAGAAGATGGGTCGTTACCGTTTGGCGGTAAAGGATTATTATGTTTATGAGAATTTAAATAAAGGAGGTTTATCTTCTGATTTTTATTATAATCGTGAACAATGTGAAGTAAAAGCAAAGATGTGGCAACAAGCTATACAAGATATAGCTATTGCTGCTCGTCTCGACCCTAAGGAGGTACTTTTTTCTATTGAAGCTGCTAATTTATTATTGCGGATAGGAAAGTATGATGTAGCAAAGAATATTGCAAAAGAAGCAATTAAGATAGATCCTAAAGCTGCTGAAGCTTATCTTATTTTAGGTATTTCTCAATGTGAATTGAAAGAAAAAACCGAGGGGGTAGGAAATATTATCAAGGCAAAAGAACTTGGCAATAAACAGGCTGATAGCTTTCTTAAGAAATATAAATAGCATGTTAGCAAACGTATAAAACAAAAATACTATAACGAATTTCAAATAAAAAGTATCATATTTTAATTTTATTTTATTGATAACAATTATGAATAATATTATTTCTATATTTATTTTTTTCTTTATATTGAGACTTATCTCTTTATCGTTTTCTATACGCAATGAAAAACAGTTGATAAAAAAAGGGGCAAAACAACATGGTAAGTTTAATTCTCTTTTGCTTACATTAGCTCATATAGCTTATTACTTTGGAGCTCTTTATGAGTCATATACTAATAGGACTTATTTTAATAATTATTCTTTATTAGGTGTAATCGTTATGTCTTTTGCTTATATTATGCTGTTTTATGTTATGTATAAGTTAAGAGATATATGGACAGTAAAATTATACGTTTTGCCTAATCAGCGAATAGAACGTAGTTTATTGTTTCGTACAGTTAGGCATCCAAATTATTTCCTTAATATAATACCTGAATTATTAGGTGTAGCTTTGCTTTGTAATTCTTGTATAACTTTTTTTATTGGTTTCCCTGTGTATTTATGTTTATTATTTATACGTATAAAGCAAGAAGAACGAGCAATGGAAGGTATGTTAGATAAAGTATAACTATTCCTATTGGTTTAATTAAATTAATGTGTATCAGAGTTATTCTGTGTGTCTTATAATAGGAAGAATAGAGATAAGGTTACATTATAAAAAACTGCAATTTCTGTTTACAGGTGCATTCTAAAAGTATGATGATATGTACCACCTTTTATCATTGACAAATTGTCTAATAAATTTAACCAATAGGGAGGTATTTGTAAAATATACGCTGTTTAAAACAAAAGAGCAGCGATTATATGTTTAAATACTATGTTATAAATTTGGTAAGTAATAATAAAAGTATTAATTTTGCATGCGAAAGTGTTGGTTCCGTAGCTCAGTTGGATTAGAGCAACAGCCTTCTAAGCTGTGGGTCTTGGGTTCGAACCCCAACGGAATCACTTTTTTTGAAATAATCATAGAGAACTTGCTACAAGCTAAAAGGCAAAACATTTTTAAGTAACTTTCTTTTAAGATACTTGCTTATTAGAAAGTATGTTATGTTATTTATTTAAGCTATATTGCATAGTAGTAAAAAGAATATCCAAAAGGCTGATACTTTGTGAGCAGTATCAGCCATAATTTTGGAAATTTATAAAAGTTGTTACTTGTCAGTAATATAAAATTATTTTATCTTTTATCAGAATTGATTTATATTACTCTATTTGTAAAAATGAAGAAACGATAAGATAGTTATTTTTATCGTTAATATATAATTTTAAAATATAATGCAAAGATGAAATATTTATAAGCACCTTTGGAAGCGAAAAAATATATAAAAGCTATGAAATTAGCATCAATTATTGCAAATTTTCGTAGTATCTACTGTAAAAGTTTTATCATCTAAAGGTGTAAATTTCCTTCTTTTTATAAGAAAATCTACAAGTTCGCTTGCACTCATATCAGTGCTTGAGCAAGTATAAAAACGTTCTTCTGCTCCAAAAGTTTTAATAATAGCTTCAATTAACTGTTCTTTGCTTTCATATTTATGTCCTTCCATCATGTGGAGAACTTCATGTCCATGTGTCATATATATATATTCTTATTAATTAATAAAACAAAAAAAGCCTCACAATAAAATTGTAAGGCTAATCTTATGTGGGCGTTGACGGATTCGAACCGCCGACCCTCTGCTTGTAAGGCAGATGCTCTAAACCAACTGAGCTAAACGCCCTGAAAAGTTTTTCAGATAATTATATTTAGACTTTCTTTTAATGTGGGCGTTGACGGATTCGAACCGCCGACCCTCTGCTTGTAAGGCAGATGCTCTAAACCAACTGAGCTAAACGCCCTAATTATCTGAAAGGAAGCTGCAAAAAGGAATTAATTGATTAATTTATCTGTAACAATATATAAACAGAACTAATATGAGGAATAAATATTTATTCTTTTTTTTCAATTAGCCTATACAGCAACTTTATGACCTTTGTAGCGGGACGGGGCTACGATCCCCGGACCTCCGGATTATGAATCCGACGCTCTAACCAACTGAGCTATCCCGCCATTTGTTTATGTTGTTTTGAATAACGAGTGCAAAGTTAAGAAAAAACTTAGGAATGACCAAAGTTTATTTAAAGAAAATATTTTCTTAATCTGTTTGTTGAATCAAATTAATACGTATTTAGCCTTATCTTATTATAGGATTATGATAAAAAAAATAGAACATTGCAGTATCGTTAAAGCATTTATAACATAACACTATGAAATGAATTAGATGCAATGCTGTTACAACCATATTATCTTCACTATAGTGTGGAGTTTCAATAATAGTTTCTTCATAACTCTAAACTTTCTCAATGAGAAAAGTACTATCTGTTAGCTAATTAAGTACGTAGGCAACAGTGTTACACTACAAGAAGCGTATAAATACCATCATAATGGAGAATAGTTCTAAATTTGCAGCACATAAAGCGAAGACTTTATTACATTCTATATTTCTCTGAATTACCAGCTCCGCTTCCTTTGTAGCTGTTCTTTGACAGATTAAAATTATAACGTAGTGTGATACCAACCTCGCGACTGTCATGTCGATTGGTTTGCTGAATGTAGATGTGGTTGCCGTTGAGATAGTTGGCTTCCTTGAGCAGATATAAAAGGTCAGAACCTTTAACGTTTACTTCTAATGCGCCCTTAAAGAATAGTTTGGTAACTGATAAATCGAGGGCATAAGTGGAGCGAGCAAGGTATACATTCTGGTAGTTTCCCTTTGATTGATAGTTCATTGCTAAGTTTATAGTTATGTTATGAGGCAATGCCACGCTGTTGTTGAAGCCTATTTGCAGAATAGGTTTATTCAATGCAACTATACCATAAGCTGTTTCCAGTTGTAGCCATTGCTTTATTATACCTACAGAAAGCTGTGGGTACCATGAGCCAAAAGCGGGTGCTAAGGCAATATTTGCCAAGAGTCTGTTTAAGCTATGAAGATTCTTGTATTCAAGCCGAGTAATGGCAGAATTGCCGGGTTCAGCTTCGTCCCAATGAATTATAGCATTATTATTGTGCTGCCAACTTACCATGAATTGCAGCATTTTCCATACAGCCATAGCCGATACATCGTGGATATGTTCGGGTTTTAGTGTTGGGGTTCCAGTTTGAAGCGTAAAACGATTGAGGTATAAGGTATTGTTTGACAGCTGTCTGTATGTGGGACGCTTAGTTTTAACCGTATAGCTAAGGTTTAGTATTGTGTTGCCTATTTTGTTTGATAGCGAAAAATAGGGAAATAAATTGCTGAAAGAACGGCTCTGATCAGCTTTTAAAATGTCATTGTTGTAATATTTAAAATCCACATATTCATAACGGGTTCCAACATTTATCTGTCCTATGGGTGTGTTTCTTTCATATTCGGCAAAAGGAGCAATCTGTGTTTCTTTTAAGGTGCTATAAGTGTTTGATATGATAGCTGTGCCGTCTATGGTGTAATTATCACTACGATTAGTGTGGATAGTTTCTATGCCTATACGCATATTTCCTCCAAATAGCTGCCTGCCAAGCACCAATTTCGCGGCTAACATTTGGTTTTTAATATAGCTTTTTGAACTAATTTTGCTTATTGTAGCTTCACTAATTTCATCGCTGTTTTGCTGGCTACTGTTTTTGCTAAGCATATAATTAATATTTAAATCTACATTTGTGCCCCAAACCTTTCCATTGTAAAACGTGTTTATATTATGAGAAGGACTGGTGTCATGACTCATGTGTGTGCGGGTATCAATATTGTCAGATGGTATGTTGTTAGATAGTATTGATGTTGTTGTATGTGTATCTATAACATCTAATGGGCTGAATGAGAGTGTGTATTTCATACCCATGCTGTGTCTGTTGTTAATGTCATAATTAAACCCTGCTGTTATGTTATGATTTTTATTTCTGGCACTTGCTTCGAGCTTATCGGTTTTATTCCAAATCTTATCAGCTTTAACAGTCTGCTCTATTTGTGATTTTTGGTAGTTGTCAATTTTAGAGAAATTATAAGTGGCAAAACTATAGAATCCGTTTTTAAAGTATGTTAAATCTATTTGCTCGTTTAAATCGATGTTCTGCGATTGACTATAAGATGAACGTATGCTTGCGCCGAACCCTTCGCCGCTGGGGCGAATAGTACGAATTTTTATAACGGCACGAGTAGTTGCATCATACTGTGAACCGGGGTTCTGTATCACTTCAATGCTTTTTATTTTATCAGAACTTAAGCGGTAGAGCTCAGACAAGTCTTGCAATTGTCTGCCGTTAAGGTAGAAAGTAGGTTTGCCTTTACCAAAGACGTTAAAGCCATCGTTATTTTTAGAAATGCTGGGTACGTATTTCAGCACGTCCTCAGCTGTTCCTATTTTGCTTAAAGGGGTATTAGAAACATTTGTAACAATGCCTTCTTTTCCCATTTTGAACATATTTCTATGGCCAGTAACAACGACCTCTGATAAAGTACTTGAATCTGCCTTTAATATGATTTTTCCCATATTGGGTTGCGATTCTAAGTATTTAGTTGCATATCCAATATAAGACACACGGACAAATACCTTTACATTGGGCTGTTGTATTGTGAAAGTGCCATCGCTGTTGCTTGTGGTTCCTTTAATAAAAGAGCTGTCAGATTGTTGTAATAATACAATGTTAGCAAACTCTAAAGGTTGATCGTTGGCGCCAATTACCTGTCCAGAAATGCTTTGTGCACTAACGGCAGTGACAAAACTTATATATAGCGACAGCATTAAAAGATATTTTTTCATAAGACTAATCTTTATATAAGATTTTTCTGTTATTATTTTATTGCCCATTTTTTTATTGTGTTACATAGAAGTTGAATATTACTAATTGATTGTTTTCGTTACAAAATTAGTTTTTTTTTAAAATTTCGATACATTAAAAGTAAAAAAACGAGTAGGTGGCTTAATTATTACACAAAAGTGTAATAATGTATTTAGAATTTCTCACCAATCTTATAAAAGAACACCTCTTCACCTTTTTTACATCAATGCACAGCAACATCTTATATTATGCTTGGTAGTTTTATATGTATCTTCCTGTTTGATATGTGTTAAAACTTAAGATGTTTATTATTGTTAGTTGTCTGCTGTCAATCTTTTGCAAATATATCCGTGGCTTGTCTTTGTATAAATATTATTCTTGGTTTTAAGCATGGATTTGATATTTTTGCTTTTTTATAGCAAAAGGTGTGTTCTTTTATTAGAAAGATGATAGTGTGTTTATTATAAAAAGATAAAGTGTTTGTAAAGAAAATAAATTATTTTTGTTGGAAATTTAATCTATTTTTGATATAAAAATAGGTTATTTTTCTAAGTTAAAGTTATCTTTTTGTATTTAAGAAAGTAGTTTTTCTTTTCTTGTTAGGTTATGTTTTATTTTAAATAAAGGTAAAAAGAGATATAGATGTTTTTATGTATGAGTGAATGTTTATAAAACAGAAATTCTTTTTTAAGAGATTATATATCTTTTAGAGGAATAAAAAGAAAATTATGATTACTTCTTTTTTTTAACTCTTTGATTATATCATTATAAATGTATATCTTTGCATTATATAGAGTTTTAGGTAGAGTAAAATAAAATCTACGGTAAAGCAAATAGTTATAAATAAAAGAATAAATAAAAAAAACTTATGAGTAAATTTTTAATTCTCTCAACTTTACTTTTTGGAACGCTTACAGTAAATGCACAAACAAGTAATGGTGGCATAGATCAGCAAATGTTACAAAAGATAGAGAGTAACATAACATCGTCTGGTTTTAAGGCTATAGCTACAGCAATGGCATCAAATTCTATAGATGACCTTGCACGCAACACTAAGAACAAGACTCTCTTTGACGATTATTTTAGTATAGAAACTCCTAAGCAAAATATTCATAATCAGAAAAGTTCAGGACGTTGTTGGCTATTTTCGGGATTGAACGTATTGCGCTCTCGTTTTGCTTTGGCTCATAAAGATAGCTTGAAGGTAGAATTTTCACATGTTTATCTTAGTTTTTATGACCAATTAGAGAAATCTAACTTAATGCTTCAAAGCATGATAGACTATGCTTCCAAGCCTTTGGAAGACCCTAAGGTTCAATTTTTTCTTAAGAATCCTATTTCCGATGGTGGAACTTTCTGCGGTGTAGCAGATTTAACAGAAAAATATGGAGTAGTACCTATGGAGGTTATGCCTGAAACTTATTCTTCGGAAAACACCTCTCGTATGGCAAAACTTATTTCTTCTAAGCTACGCGAATATGGGTTAGAATTAAGGAGAATGGTAGCAAGTAAAAAATCGAAGAAAGAGCTTAAATCGCGAAAAACAGAAATGTTAGGCACTATATATAGAATGCTTGCTTTGTCTTTAGGAGAACCTGTGAAAAAATTTGCTTATGCTTTTAAGAATAAAGATGGTAAGCAAGTATCTAAAGCTAAGGTTTATACCCCGCAAGAGTTTTATAAAGAAACAGTGGGAGCAACGTTAAATGGTACATTCCTTATGGTTATGAATGATCCACGAAGGCCATATTATAAGACGTATGAAGTGGAGTATGACAGGCATACCTATGATGGGCATAACTGGAAATACCTTAATCTGCCAACAGATGATATAGCAAAACTTGCAATAGCTTCATTAAAAGATGGGAAAAAAATGTATTCAAGCTATGATGTAGGGAAACAGTTAGATCGTAATTTAGGTTTTTTAGACACAGAGAATTATGATTATGCTACATTGTACAATACAGACTTTACAATGACTAAAGCAGAACGTATATCTACTTTTGATAGTGGATCTACTCATGCTATGACTTTAACGGCTGTAGATTTAGATGAAAATGGAAAGCCTAAGAAATGGAAAGTAGAAAATTCATGGGGATCTAAAAATGGGCATAATGGTTATCTTATCATGACTAATCGTTGGTTTGAGAATTATATGTTTCGTCTTGTTGTAGATAAGCAATATGCATCTGAAAGTATTATAAAAGCTTTTAACCAAAAACCTATAATGTTAACCTCTGATGATCCGCTTTTTGGAGAAGATAAATGAGAAAATAAATAGATGATTATATGTGAAAAGGACATTTGGTAATATCGAAAGCTCCAAATGTCTTTTTTTTTGTTGTAGAAAATGTTATGTTATAAGTTGTTTCCAATTTGCCCTTTTTAGGTGGAGTAGGGCTTTCGTTATTTTCTAAAGATTGTGTTTTATTTAAGAGTTTTGGTTTAAGGGGTGAAAGCGGATAATAATCCTACATGGCATTGATATATGGCTGTATGCTGATTATTATTAGGAACTTATATTATACCTTTTGTAGTATTGTAGTTTTTTATTGATATGTTGGTACAGAGAAGAAAAAGGTAATATTAGAAATAGTATTTTCAGGCTGATATAAAACTTTATAATTTGATATTTTTTTTAATTTATCAACAAAGATTGAATATAAAAAGTAACAGAGATATTTAATATCTCTTTGATTTTTATTACCTTT
Organism: Prevotella amnii CRIS 21A-A; assembly: GCF_000177355.1. Taxonomy (NCBI): domain Bacteria; kingdom Pseudomonadati; phylum Bacteroidota; class Bacteroidia; order Bacteroidales; family Prevotellaceae; genus Prevotella; species Prevotella amnii. The sequence continues at coordinate 28,650 of NZ_ADFQ01000004.1, read as the reverse complement.
GCGCATACAATTTTTACTTGATAATATAAACAAATAAACCTATATAATGAACAAAAAAAACTTATTATTTCTTACTTGCCTATTTATAGGTAGCTATACGTTTGCACATTCGCAAGATGTGGAACCAACATTTAACGAACGGCAAAATTTACAGATTAATGCTGTTAATCGTTTCCCTTTACATACCAATTTCTTTGCTTTTAAGCCTAATGATAAGGGATTAGATAATATAAATCCTAAGGAGTCGGGTAATTATATGTCGTTAAATGGTAAATGGAAATTTAAGTGGGTAGAAAACGCAGATCAACGTCCAACCAATTTTTACGAAACAACTTTTAATGATTCTAAATGGGGTACTATAAACGTACCTGCTATATGGGAAGTAAATGGGTTTGGCGACCCTGTATATCTTAATGTGGGTTTTGCTTGGAGAGGAAATTTTAAGAATAATCCTCCATATACTCCCATAAAAGATAATCATGTAGGGTCATACCGAAAAACTATAAATATTCCTGATAATTGGGACGGCAAGCAGGTGATAGCTCACTTTGGGTCTGTTACATCATGCATTTATCTATGGGTAAATGGTAAGTATGTAGGTTACGCTGAGGACTCAAAGGTAGCAGCAGAATTTGATATAACCCCATATTTAAAAAAAGGTGAGAACCAAATAGCTTTTCAAGTATTCAGATGGTGTGATGGAAGTTATTGCGAGGATCAGGATTTTTGGCGTTTGAGTGGTATAGCACGCGATTGTTATTTATATGCAAGGGATAAGAAAATTCATTTGGATAATATAAAGATAACTCCAGACTTAATTAATAATTATTCAGACGGAACGTTATATATTAAGGCTAATGTGAGTGGGAATGCTAAACTTCGTTTTACCTTAAAGGATAAGATGGGTAAAGAAGTAGCCTCTTCTTTGAAACTTGGAAATAAGAAAGGTATAGTTGAGACTTTATTTAAATTAAGTAATCCAAATAAATGGACTGCAGAAACACCTTATTTATATAGATTGGAAGTTGCCACAATAGATCCTAAAAGTAATAAGGTGGTAGAGATTATCCCACAGCAAGTAGGATTTAGAAAAGTAGAGATAAAGAATAAACAAGTTTTGGTAAATGGGAAACCTATATTGATAAAAGGAGTAAATCGCCATGAGATGGATCCTGATGGAGGTTATAATGTTTCGCGTGAACGTATGTTACAGGATTTGAAAATCATGAAGCAGCTTAATGTTAATGCTGTAAGAACCTGCCATTATCCTGATGATCCACAATGGTATGATCTTTGCGATGAGTTGGGTTTTTATGTTGTTGCAGAAGCTAATATGGAAAGTCATGGCTTTGGATACAGCAAAGATGCACCTACAGCTCAACCTATGTTTGCTAAACAAATAATGGAAAGAAATCAGCATAATGTAGAGACATTATTTAATCATCCCAGCATTATATTTTGGAGTTTGGGTAATGAAACTTGTTATAGTAAGAATTTTGATGTTGTTTTTGATTGGATAAAGTCGCAGGATAAAAGTCGTGTAGTACAGTTTGAGCGAGCAGAAAGAAATGGTTATGCTACTGATATTTTTTGTCCTATGTATCTATCCCCTACAGATTGTGAGGCTTATGCGTTAGACGAAAGAAACACTCGGCCTTTAATACAGTGTGAGTATAATCATACTATGGGAAATTCTGGAGGAGGATTAAAAGAATACTGGGATTTAATACGAAAATATCCTATATATCAAGGTGGGTTTGATTGGGATTTTGTTGATCAAGCTTTACATTTAACCCCAAGATATGATGCAAATAAGTCGTTGGCACAGCTTGAACAAGAAGCTCAACAAGTATCAAGTAAAACTCAATATACCTATGGAGGAGATTTTAATAAGCATGATCCATCTGATAATAATTTCAACTGTAATGGTTTAATAGGTCCGGATAGACAGTTAAACCCTCATGCTTATGAGCTTGGTTATGAATATCAGAATATTTGGACAAAACCCATTGATCTTAAAAAAGGTAAGATAGCTGTATATAATGAGTTTTTCTTTCGTGATTTAAGTGATTATGCTCTTGTATGGACTCTTTTGATTGATGGTAAAAAGTTTTCTTCAGGCGTAATCAATAATATAGATGTTCAGCCTCAGCAAACTGTAGATTTTACTTTGCCTTATCAATTGCCAGAGGTGGCAGGAGAAGTTTTGTTAAATGTAGAATTTGTATTGAAAGAAGCTGAGCCATTAATGAAGAAAGGACAACGAGTGGCTTATAACCAGTTTTATATACAAGGAGAATATAGCCCATTAATGAAAGATAAACCTAATACGGCAAAGGACAAGTTAAAGGTAATAGATAAACCTAAAAAACCAATTATTATTACAAATAAGAAAGGACTATATTTAGAATTTGATAGGACTACTGGATATATTTCACAATATGTTGTTAATGGTATAAGTTATTTAGGTAATAAAGGTACGTTAAAACCAAACTTTTGGCGTGCTGTTACAGACAATGATATGGGTAGTCAGTTTCAGATAAAGATGATACAATGGCATAATCCTATATTAAAATTAAAAGATATACATTATGATAAGGTACATAGAGGCGTTTTTGCAAAGTATCAAATAGAGAATACGGGCTGTAGTTTAGATATGTCTTATATTATTGATAATGAAAACAAGCTGCTTGTTAATATGAATATGATTTCAGAAGGTAAACAAGAGTTTGGTTATATGCCTAGGTTTGGTATGATAATGCAAGTGCCATATGAAATGAGTAATATAACGTATTATGGTCGTGGCCCGATAGAAAATTATCCCGATAGAAAGAATTCTCAGCTCATAGGTATATATAATAGTAACGCAGATAAAGAGTTTTTCCCATATATAAGACCACAAGAAACAGGAACTAAGTCGGACGTAAGAGAATTAACTGTATATGATAATAAAAATAATGGTCTAACTTTCATTCCTTTGAAAGGAACAATGCTTACAAGTATCTTACATTATGATATAGACAATTTAGATGCAGGGCTTAATAAGTGTCAAGCTCATAGCTATCAAGTACCACTTTCTAAATTTACTAATATAACCCTCGATGCTGATATGATGGGTGTTGGAGGTATTAATAGTTGGGGTGAATGGCCTCTAAAAGAATATATGTTACCTATAAAAAATAGGAATTTTGCTTTTTGGATAATTCCTAATAGGTGATAATAGATTATATAAAATGGTAGCGTGTATATATCTATAACAGGTATATATACGCTATTTTTAATGGTATAAGGAAAGGCATAATGAGAAAAAGTATGGTTAATAGGAGTTGTAGAATTTTACATATTGGATAGATTTTTGTTTAAGAAAAAATCTTTTTAGTACATAATTTCTCTTTTTTCAAAAAAAAACTATTACCTTTGCAGCTATAAAATTTATTTGCTGAAAATAATAAGTTAATATTAAACGTTTTATGAAAAAGTTATTTATCGCACTTTCAATGCTTGCAATGGGCGTTGTTTCGACAAGTGCACAAGTTGCTTATGAGAAGTCAAAGTTGTTAGACAATGTCTACGTTGGTGTAGAGGGTGGTGTTGTTACTCCTATGACATTCAAGACTATCTTCCCTTTAAACCCTGCAGCAGGGCTTAAGTTTGGTAAGTGGTTTAATCCAATGTTTGGTGCAAACTTAGAGGCTCTTGCTTTCTTTGGAAACAATGGTTTTTACACAGGTGCTCCAGGTAGTGGTATTGGTATGTTGGATTCTCATACAGTTGTACGTGGTTTAAATGTAGGTTTGAATGGTAATGTGAATTTCACAAACATCTTTTGTGAATACAATCCAGACCGTGCATTTGAGTTAATTGGTGAAGCTGGTATTGGTTACACTATTTTCTATGGAGACAATAGAGCTGTTAGCCCTGACAATACTCTTGATGATACAGAGCTAACTTCTAAGACTGGTTTGCAGTTCGCTTTTAATTTTGGTGAAGAAAAGCAGTTCCAGTTCTATGTTGAGCCAGCAGTTCTTTGGAATCTAACTCATGGTCCTGGCGATGCAGTTCAGTTTAATAAGCACGCAGCACAGTTAGGCTTATTCCTTGGTGTTAATTATAAGTTCATGACTTCTAATGGTACTCATAATTTCAAGGTTTATGATGTAGCTGCAATGAATAAAGAAATCAATTCTTTACGCGATCAGCTCGCAGCTAAGCCAAAAGAGGTTATTAAAGAGGTTGTTAAGGAAGTTCCTGTAGAAGCTCAGAAAGAACTTTGTGTAGAAGATTTGATTTTTGTAACATTTGCACAGGGCAAACATTATCTAACAAATGATGCTAAAGCAGCTTTAGATAAGGTTCCAGAAGGTCGTCATGTACAGATCGTTGGTACAGCTTCTCCAGAAGGTCCTAAGGAGCTTAATGATCGCTTGTCTCAGGCTCGTGCTGATGAGGTAGCTAAGTATTTACAGAACAAGGGTGTTGTTATTGATAGCGCTACTGGTAAGGGTGTTCAAGGTGTAACCTCTAACCGTTTGGCTGTAATTTACGTTAAGTAATATATTTTAATAATAAATATTTAAGCGCATCGAGGTTATTCGATGCGCTTTTTTTTTACCTTTGCAAAAGATAAATATGTTATCCCTCTTTAAAGGCTAAAACGAGTTTTCTTAAACTTATAATTTTTCCAAAGAGTGTTAATATGCATATATACGATTAGTGATGATAGAATATATTAAAGGTGAGTTAATAGAGATGACTCCTGCTATAGCAATAGTAGAAGCATATGGTATAGGATATGCTATCAACATATCTTTAAATACTTATAGTGACATACAGGGAAAGAAAGATATAAAACTTTATATATATGAGGCTATTATAACTGGAGGACGAGATGATAGTTATACGCTTTATGGCTTTTCTTCAAAGCAGGAACGCTCTCTTTATAAGTTATTAATTACAGTTTCGGGTGTTGGAGCAAACACAGCTCGTATGATTTTATCTTCATTTACACCATCAGAATTGTGTAATGTTATTTCTAATGGTGAAGAAAGAATGCTAAAATCGGTTAAAGGCATAGGATTAAAGACAGCTCAGCGCATTATAGTAGATCTTAGAGATAAGATAATTCAAGCAGATATTGCTAATGAGCTTTATGTAAATACTTCTTCTAACAATTTAAATATTGATACCGCAGTTAAGGACGAGGCTATATCTGCGCTTACGATGTTGGGATTTTCTCCAGTATCATCATCTAAGGTAGTGATAGAAGTTCTTACCAAAGATGCAAATTTACCTGTAGAGCAAGTGGTAAAACAAGCACTTAAAATAATAAAGTGATGAAAGAAATAGATACTAAGATATTTGGATATAAAATTACATTTATAGATTATGTTAGTTTTCTTATTCTATTTTTTAGCGACTTGTATTGTTTTTGGTATTATGATAGAATGCTTCTTTTCTTATTAGGTCTGTTGATATTTATTATAATACTTTTTGCTGCTGATAGATGTTTACATACTATATATACGCTTACGTACAAAGAAATTATTATTAAAGAGGGGTGGTTTAGTAAAAAGAAAATATTACCGCTTGTAAATATAAAAAATATTACAACACGACCTTTAGTTTTTCAAATGGGACATATTGTTGTATTAACAAAAACAGATGAAACATATATAAGTTTCCAACCTAAGAATAGAATTAAATTTATAGTAGCTCTGCAGAACAGAATGAATATATTAATATGTAATAGATATGAAAAATAAAAATATAGTAATATTATTTATTATAGCAATTATATCTTTTCCATTATCTGCAAAAAAACATTTTAATAGTGTAGATAGTATATGTGCTTATTCTTCTAAAAACAGTTCAGAAACAATCTCACAAAAGCAATTGTTTAAAGAGCTTTCCTCAGATACTACAGAAGAAGATGATGCTGATAGTGCAATTATTTCTTTTGAATATAATAATATAGGATCATGGAAAGAAAATATTATTAAACGATTGAATAATATTTTAACAAGTCCTATGCTTAAGACTGTTCAAGCAGGTATTATGATATGGGATTTAACAGAGGATTCTATACTTTTCAAATATAATGAGCGTCTTCTTTTACGTCCAGCATCAACTATGAAGTGTATAACAGCTATTGCTTCTCTTGATAAGCTATCTTCTGTTTATAATTACCAAACTACACTTTATTATACAGGGAGCATAAATGATAGTACACAATCGTTAGAGGGTGATGTTTATGTTTTGGGAGGAATGGATCCTATGTTTGGCAAATCAGATATGACTTCATTTGTTTCTGCTATCAAAAATTTAGGCATACGTCATATAACAGGTACACTATATGCTGATTTATCTTTTAAAGATAATAATATTTTTGGACAGGGATGGTGTTGGGACGATAAAAATCCGATATTGACACCTTTATTATATAATAAAAAAGATGATTTTTTATATAGTTTTTATCATATGTTAAATTTGAATGGGATCACTATAGCTAATGGTTATGGCATTAGGAATCTCCCTACAAAAGGGAAAGAAATAATAAATATAACTCATAAAATTAGTGATATAATGGATCATATGATGAAGGCAAGTGATAATCTTTATGCTGAATCAATGTTTTATCAATTGGCATCTAATAAAGGAGTTAATAAGCAGTCATCTGCAAATAATGCTCGGTTTTATATTAAACAACTTATACGAAAGATAGGATTAGTTCCGTCAGAATATAAGATAGCAGATGGTAGCGGGTTGTCCCTTTATAATTATGTGAGTGCTGAGTTGGAGGTGAAATTATTACGTTATGCTTATCAACATTCTGATATTTATAACACGCTTCTTAATACTCTTCCTCTTGCAGGAGTTAGTGGAACTCTTAAAAAACGTATGCAAAATACACCTGCTGCGCGAAATGTTAGGGCTAAAACAGGAACTGTTATAGGTGTTAGTTCATTAGCAGGTTATTTAACTGCAGCTAATGGACATGTTATAGCTTTTTCTATTATTAATAATGGAGGGCTATCAAATATAGCCATGCATAGCTTTCAAAATAAAATATGCATAGCTTTGTGCCAATAAAATACATTAATATTTCTGTGTTAATAATTTCTCAACATCAGCATTTAAGCGTTTATAAGGTGTTGAAATCATATAGCCGATATTACGTCGTAGCATTGGGATAATATCTTTTAGGCTGTGGTTATAACTAGATAACTCATTCCTACGTTGTGTATCATGTAAGGCTGTTTGATTAATTTCACGTTCACGCTCTCTTATAAGTTGATCACATAATTGTTTCATAATAGGTACTATTATTCTATCAAATAAGTGATGTCCTTGTATATATAGATATGTTTCATTTTGATTAACGCCAAGATTTAATATATCATGTTTTATTCTCAAATAGCTTTCTTTAGCATTAGGATAATGTTTTTGTAAAGTCTTGATTTTTTGTTTTACTTTGTGTCTTAATTTGTTTAAGCAGTTGTTAGGAGTTTCTATAGAGAATCTGCTTATATCTATAATAAAATCAAAATCAGTTAAAGAGAATTCTTTAAACCTTCCTGTACGGTAAGCCCATACATTCCATACAAATAAAGGGAATATGATTTGACTGTAAGTATGTAAGAATGTAGGGAAATCGAATAAATGATGGTCGTTTAAAGTTACAGCCACACATACATCATGCAAGCTTTCTGCATAGCATTGTAAGTTTTCTATGGCATAAGCATATGTGTGTAGTACATATGGGTTATAACATACTTCTTCTGATGTTTCTGTAGCCCCTTGTAAGAGATAATCATAATCAGCATCTACGCAAGCTATCATATTTTCGCCAGCTTGCTTAGATACTATATTCATAAGTACAGATTTCTTCCCTCTTTTTAATACCATTTCCTTTGAAGGTAGCATAACTTCAAAGTAACGTTTATCATTCTCAAATCTTGTGAGCACCATGCGCCAAAAGAAAATATCATCATATGATTCTACATATACTACAATCCTTTTTCTTTTTTCTTGCCCATTTAGTTTGTTAGCAGCTTGAATATATGCCGAAGAAATCTGCTCATTTAATCTCTTCCCCATAGTTTTTATTATATTGTTATTCTGTTTGAATAATATCACTCATTTCAGTTACTTTATCCATCCAGCCATTCATTATGACGGCAGGGCTATGTGTTACAAGGATTATCTGTACGTTTGGATTAAGTTCTAAAATCATATCTACTAATCGTTTCTGCCACTCTATATGCAGACTAACTTCAGGCTCGTCCATAAAGAGGACATAAGGCAAATTGTCTTCTATTAGTACTGTTAATAGGATTACAAGGATTTGTTTCTCTCCACTTGAAAGCTGGTATGGATATAATATTTCATTAGATAGCATAAACCTTATCTCGTTTTCTGTTCTAACTATAGTCTTTCCAGTGTCAGTAAAAAGATCATCTATTAAGTCTTGGAAAAGCTTTTTTGGCATAGATTCTTTTTGAGCTTTCTGTGCAGCGTCAGTATCCCCAGATTGTAAGATAGAAATGATTCTGTTCCCAATATTTACCTGATAGTCTAAATATTTGCGTTGTAACTGAAATAGTTGCCAGTCTAATTCAGTAGTTAAATTTACGTCTACTTTAGGTATAATACCATTAGAGCTTATTAAAGGACGATCAAAGGATCTAATAACATCATATCTCACAGTGGTAGCATTGTCTGGACTGACTTTTAATTTTACGTTAGATGGCATTTGATTTAATAAATGCTCTTTATGTGAAAGTCCTTTTACCACCTTATTTATAATAGTACTTTTTCCCATGCCATTAACACCACTAAGGACATTTACCTTACGATGTAATTTCCAAAGGATATGATGTGTACCGCTCCAAAGGTGGTCTATATCTATTTCTTTGATGTAGTCGGCATATATTTGCATAATTATTTTGTTTTTAGGTCTATGAGCAAAAATAAGGAAAAGTTTGTATTATCCCAAATTTTTAACTATTCTTCTTATAAGTAATGGTATTTTATATATAAATAGTATTATAAAAAATACCATATATGAGGTATTTTATATATAATAAAAACATTCTACCTTTGTATCTCAAAATAAGTATTTAATATGATAAATATAACATTATGGAAAAGATAGCAAAACGATTAACAGACCTTGTTGGTAACACTCCGCTTGTAGAATTGTCAAAGTATTCTCTATTAGAGGGACTTAAAAAGCCTATAATAGCAAAGGTAGAATATTTTAATCCTGGTGGTAGTGTAAAGGATCGTATCGCCTTGGCAATGATAGAAGATGCAGAGCGGAAAGGTCTTTTGAAACCAGGTGGAACTATAATAGAGCCTACCAGTGGCAATACAGGTGTGGGATTAGCTTTAATATCTGCAGTGAAAGGTTATAAACTCATTCTTACTATGCCAGAAACGATGAGTATAGAACGTCGTAATCTATTGAAAGCATATGGAGCTGTAGTAAAATTAACACGTGGAATAGATGGTATGAAAGGGGCTATTAAGGCTGCAGAGGAATTACATAAAGCTACTTCTGATAGTATTATACTGCAACAGTTTGAGAATTTGGCAAACCCTGAGGTTCATTATCTTACAACAGGGCCAGAAATATGGAATGATGTAGACGGAAAAATAGACATCTTTGTAGCTGGTGTTGGAACAGGTGGCACAATAAGTGGGGTAGCAAAATATCTTAAAGAGCAAAACTCTAAAGTGAAAATAGTTGCTGTAGAACCAGAAGATTCTCCAGTATTAAGCGGTGGGCATAGTGGTTCACATAAAATACAAGGTATAGGAGCAGGTTTTATACCTAAGATATATAGTGGTAATCTTGTAGACGAAATATTTAAAGTAAGTAATGATCATGCCATTCTTACAAGTCGTCAGTTAGCCAAGCACGAGGGGCTTTTGGTAGGAATATCATCAGGAGCAGCAGCTTTTGCTGCTTGTGAAATTGCTAAACGCCCTGAAAATAAGGATAAAACTATTGTTACTTTGTTACCCGATACGGGCGAACGTTATCTTTCTACAGTCCTTTATGCTTTTGAGGAATATCCTCTTTAATATGAATAATTGCCAGCTATATAAGATAAAATTAAGTAAAATTATGCTTGATGAATGCCCTTTAGCTACTTATATGTATATGTAAAGAAACTGTAAAATGTCGTATAAATTATGCAGATTTAATATATTATATATACCTTTGTAAAACATACTAAGGGCTTGTATGGATTTGACGGCAAGACGGAATGGTATGTAAGCATGCGGAGGCTCGGCGGCTACCTCCTAAATCAGAGTGGTCAAAGAATTAATTGGCGAAAACAATTACGCTCTCGCTGCCTAATCGAAGTATAGTAGGTTATTGGCTTTATCCGGCTATTAGATAGCTGGACGAGACATCGCTCCAAGGATGTTGTTCCGAATCTGAGGGTTCAGCGGTGCAGGTAATCGGAAATAGTTTTTGTAAGTCCTCGCTGCAAAGATGAAATTAAGAGGATAAGGCATTGGTTGGTGGTTCAGGTCTTGCCAATGCTCGAAAACCAAAGGCTGAAATAAGCATGTAGAAAGCATATGGTTTCCTTGTGCGGACCGGAGTTCGAGTCTCCGCAAGTCCACTAAAAGAGAAGGTTGATAGTTACTTTGCGCATCTATCAACCTTTTTTACATTCTCTTTTGGAATATTATAATATGTGTTGAGCATTAAAATGGATAAACGAAGCTATATAGAAACGTTACAGCCTATTAAAGTTAAAAGCAACATAATAATATTGCTTTAAAGCCTTTATAAAAGGATAGCAATACTTCTTTTTATAACATTAGCCATCTGTTTTTATATTTTATCATACGAGCAATTATTTGATCTTTAGTTTTATTAGCACGATGTAAAACAAGATAAACATTAACTATGCTATCTTTAGTTAAAGCAGAAGTATTAGAAATAGTAATGGAATCTATTTTTGCTTGATCTTTAAAACGTGCTTTTGAAAACTTTTCTAAATTTAGTTTTAATTGTTTTTGGTATGATACTGGCAAATGTTGCGAACGGAATTCTCCTTTTATACAATAAGTATAATGTCCTTTAAGCAGTTGTTCATAATAATATTGTGCTTTATGAGCAGCTTCTTGCTCATATTTAGATGCTTTATTGTTGTTTGTTCCACAATTTGTAAGCATAGTGAGGAATAGTGCTGCTATAAAGAAAATTATGTTATGACGCCTATACATATTTATCTTTTTAATTATTTCTGACGAATAAAAATATTAATAGGGCACCCATGTAAGTTCCAGTTAGCACGAATCTGATTTTCTAAGAAACGACGGTACTGCTCTTTTATATACTGAGGTAAGTTTGCATAGAAAACGAAAGATGGTATCTGTGTGTTAGGAAGTTGAGAACAATACTTTATTTTTATAAACTTTCCTTTAACCGACTGTGGCGGTGTACCTTCTATAATAGGTAACATAACCTCGTTAAGCTTGTTTGTTCCAATATGTATCTTTCTGTTTTTATATACCTCTTTAGCAGTTTCTAATACTTTAAAAATACGCTGCTTGGTTAATGCTGATGCAAATATGATGGGGAAATCTACAAAAGGAGCCATACGACAACGAATGGCATTAACAAAAGTATCTATTACCTTTTGATTTTTATCTTGCACTAAATCCCATTTATTTACTACTACGACAAGGCTTTTATTATTGCGTTGAATGAGTTGAAAGATATTCATATCTTGAGATTCAATACCACGAGTGGCATCAATCATAAGTATGCATACATCAGAATTTTCAATGCTGCGAATAGAGCGCATAACAGAATAAAACTCTAAATCTTCACTCACCTTGTTTTTACGGCGTATGCCTGCGGTATCTACAAGATAGAAATCGAATCCAAACTTATTATATCGAGTATATATACTGTCGCGTGTTGTACCTGCTATTTCTGTTACAATATTACGTTCTTCTCCAATAAAAGAATTTATAAGACTCGACTTTCCTGCGTTAGGACGCCCCACTACGGCAAAGCGTGGTATATCATCATCAACCTCTTCTTCTTGAACGTCAGTCATCTTTTCAAGAAGAATATCTAACAAATCGCCTGTACCGCTACCTGTTTGTGCACTAATACAGATAGGATCACCCAAACCAAGCTTGTAAAACTCTGCGGAAGTATAATATTCTCCCATATTATCTACTTTGTTAGCAACCAATAATACTGGTAAATTTGTGCGACGCAAAATAAGAGCAACGTCCTCGTCCCAATCGGTTATACCTGTTTCGGTGTCTACTAAAAAGAGTACTATGTCTGCCTCTTCTGTAGCCACAAGAACCTGCTGCCGAATAGCATCTTCAAAAATATCATCAGATTTTACTACCCAACCACCTGTATCGACTACTGAAAACTCACGTCCATTCCATAAGCATTTACCATACTGACGGTCACGAGTTGTACCTGCCACATCGCTCACAATGGCATGACGCGTCTTTGTTAATCTATTAAAAAGCGTTGATTTGCCTACATTTGGGCGACCAACAATTGCTACTAAATTTGCCATTCTCTTAATGAGTCTTATCCCTTCTCTTATTTCTAAAAGAGGCTAAGGTGAGGTCATTCACCTTTAATTATATAGCTAAGGATGACCATTCCTCAGCTCTCGCACTTTGCGAAAGTAAGCTCTATCTAATATTAGTTATAGCTTTTACTTGGAAAATTTTATAAAAATAAGTCTTAGATGATTATAACTTCTTTTGAATATGAAAAAGAGTTTTATAAATTTACTCAGGATTATACCCAAAGTTGTTTAGTTCCTTTTGTGAATTACGCCAGTCTTTATCTACTTTTACAAATATTTCCATGAAAATTTTCTTGTTAAAGAATCTCTCTAAGCTCTTACGAGCCTCTGTAGAAACTTTCTTTAATGCATGTCCTTGATGTCCTATAATAATACCTTTCTGACTATTACGTTCTACATAGATGATAGCTCCAATATGTATCTGTTGTTCATTTTCTTTAAAAGAATCTACAACCACCTCTACAGAATAAGGTACTTCTTTATCATAATAACGAAGTATCTTTTCACGAATAATCTCTGATACAAAAAATTTTGCAGGCTTATCTGTTAGCTGATCTTTATCAAAAAAAGCAGGACTTTCAGGTAATAGTTCATAAATACGTTTGAGGAGAATATCTGTGCCAAATTTGTTTTGTGCCGAAATAGGTAATATTTCTGCATTTGGTAAAAGACTATGCCAAATATCTACCAGCATAACCAGTCTTTGCTGATCGCTCTCATCTATCTTATTAATAAGTAGAATAACAGGTATTTGCATCTTCGAAACCTTATCTAAGAAATCTATATTTTTCTTAGGATCTTCCACCACATCGGTAACATAAAGTAAAATATCAGCATCAGCTAATGCCGATTCGGAAAATTGTAACATCATTTCCTGCATCTTATAATTAGGTTTAAGCACTCCAGGGGTGTCAGAAAAAACAATCTGAGCATTATCAGTGTTTACAATACCCATGATGCGATGGCGAGTAGTTTGAGCCTTAAAAGTAGCAATGCTAAGCTTTTCGCCAACCAATTGATTCATAAGAGTGCTCTTTCCTACATTAGGGTTGCCAACGATATTTACAAAACCAGCTTTATGCATAATAAAAAAAACGAAATTCTACTATTTATTTTTACTTTTAAACGCACCTAACTTATAAAAAATAAGAAAGATGCGTTTAAAAGTAAATTATATTCAAACTATTTATATACTTACTTCTTTTCAGCTTTAGTTGAGCCATCGTATGCCCACTTATATAGTGAAGCTCCGTTAACGAAACCTGCTCCAAACGCAGTAAAGAGAATATTATCCCCCTTTTTTAGCTGCGATTCAAAATCCCATAAAACTAATGGCATACAAGCTGCACTGGTATTGCCATAGCGTTGGATATTAACCAAAACCTTTTCCATAGGCATATTGATTCGCTTTGCAACAGCTTCTATAATACGAAGATTAGCTTGATGACAAACAACATAATCAATATCGTCCTTAGTAAGATTGTTACGTTCTAACAAGGTAGTACAATCGTCTCCCATAGCTGTTACAGCATAGCGGAAAACAGTACGTCCCTCTTGGTAAGTATAATGTAAGCGGTGGTCTACGGTGAATTGAGAAGCCGGACTTACAGACCCTCCACCTTTAACGTGAAGAAAAGGAAGTCCTTTGCCATCAGTTCGATGATATGAATCGATTAAACCTACACCTTCTTCTGTAGTACCTTCTACCATAACAGCACCAGCACCATCGCCAAATAAAGCGCAGGTCTGCCGATCTGAATAATCGGTAATAGCTGACATCTTATCGGCACCGATTACAATGATGCGCTTATGACGTCCGCTCTGTATCATATTACAAGCAACGTCTAAAGCATACATGAACCCACAGCAAGCTGCAGAGAAATCAAAAGCATAGGCATTCTTTAGTCCTAATTTGCCCAGTACTATTGATGCTGTAGAAGGATGAATGTAATCTGGTGTTGTTGTTGCAACAATAAGTGCATCTATAGTATCTAAATCGACACCTGTTTTCTTTACCAAAAGTTTTGCTGCCTTGCGAGCCATATATGAAGTACCAAGCCCTTCTTCCGTAAGGATACGTCGTTCTTTGATACCTGTACGGGTAGTTATCCATTCGTCGCTGGTATCTACCATGCGAGACAATTCCTCATTGTTGAGGACATAGTCGGGCACATAGCCAGCAACACCCGTTATGATCGCATTTATATTTTCCATGCTTTATTCAGCTGCTTCCTTCACAATAGCTACCTTACCGCGGTAATAACCACACGTAGGGCATACTGTGTGATATACATAATAAGCACTGCAATTAGGACATACTGCCAATGTAGGTGCTACTGCCTTATCATGAGTTCTTCTTTTAAGTGTACGAGTCTTTGACTGTCTTCTTTTAGGATGTGCCATAATTTCTTTTAATTTAATATATTCTTATTTCTTTAATTTTAATAGAGATTCCCATCGTGGGTCTATAGATCTATCAGTTTTCTTATCATTGCAAACTGAAGAATACTCTTCAAGTTTTTTTACCATAACAGGATTACATTCTCCTTTTGCATGTACATGTCTGATAGGAATGTCGAGTACTAACAATTCGTAAAGGATCCAGGTAAAATCAAATATACCGTTCTTATCGTTTACCACTATAAGACTATCCTCTTCTGAGGTTTTATCTCCAAAGGTTATATCTAGATGCTCTTTTACTTCAATTGACTGATTCATCGAGTCTAAGCAAATATCACAACTAATTACAACATTACCTTTCTCATGCACCTCAATGGAAAAAAAATCCTCTTTTACACGGGTTATATCAATATCCACATGCACGCAACCACCTCTTACCTCATCTGCCTCAAACGAAGCGAAATAAGTATCGTCAAGGTCGAAAGAGAGCTTAGTAAGTCCATCTCTCAGTGCCTTTAAATTGATTTTGAGGTCTCGTAAATCCATAATCGGTTTGCAAAGTTACGAATATTTTTGTGATTATAAATAAATAAATAAGAAAAAACTATCAAATAATCTTGCATTTATAGTCAGATAAATACTAAAAGGGCATAATACGCTTATGTTTTATAGTGAAAAAGCAGGCTGTTTTACTATAAAAAGGATAAGTATAGCTATTAAAAATAACCTATTTTTATAACAAAAATAGGTTAAAAAGCAATCAAAAATAATTTATTTTTGCCATGCATAGATGTTGTTTTTTTGTTTAAATAGCTTCTTTTTACAGTAGAATAAGTGATTTTTAAGGACTAAAATATTACTTATTATTAAGATTAATGTGGTTATTATCCTATAAAGACCTACTATGTTTTAATTTATATATGTATATGCTTTTTTTTAGTGAGTGAATATTTATGGTTTTGTCAACGTGTTGTATTTGTTAATAAAATAGCTTATTAGTCATTGACATTAGGCTCTTCAGAAATTTTTTTAATAGTAATCTCACGTTGTGGGAATGGTATTTCTATGTTGTTAGCATTGAGCGTTTCATATATACATTCCATAACCATACTGTCGGCAGCAAAATGTGTAAGTACGCTAACCCAAACATAGATTTGTAGAGTTATTGAGCTATCATCAAAACTTTTAACTCCCACAACTGCAGGCTTATTTTTGCGGACACAAGGTAGTTTGGAAATAGCATCTATAAGTAGCTTTTTAACCTCTTTTAAGTTAGAGCCATAAGCAATGCCCACCTGCATACCATCTAATTCATACCCATGATTTTTTGTCATGTTTTTATAGCTTTTCGTAAATAATTGAGAATTTTGGAAAGCTATAATTGAGCCATCTGTGGCTTCAAGTAGGGTAGATGTGTAACTAATGGAGCTAACTCGTCCGCGTATGCCATCGCATATAATATAGTCGCCTATCTTAATACGCCCTGCCATTAAAGATATACCATAATAAATATTTTCAAGTATATCTTTCATAGCAAACCCGATACCTGTAGACAAACCACCAGATACGACAACTATCCACGTACTGCTTATTTCAAGAATGTTTAGGGAAATAAGTAGCCAGCCACCCCATACAATTACTTGCACTACGTTTATAAGCATAACACTGCGTGAGGAAGCGGAGGTAGGATATTTTATTTCAAGATATAGCCTAACACCATCGCATATTGTTTTATTAATGTAGTTGAATAAAAACCACAACGATGCTACTATGGCAAGAGAATAGAAACTTACTTTAAAATTAGAGCCATTAATAAAGTTTACATTAAATAGATGTTTTGAAATTTCGCCCAGATTGAAAACATCAGCAGCCCATAGTATAGACACGATGAAAGAAATAATTAAAGCTATAGGTAAAATGACATAATATATAAAGCGTAAAGCCCATCTTTTTTGCACAGGAACGTTTTTAGAATCGTATTTTTCTCTGTATATGTCAAGATAATTGCGAAAGCAAGTTAATGTAAGAATACATGTTTGCTGCATCATCCACCATATAATACATTGTACTGCTAAGAAAGAATATCCTATCCATGAGCAACAAAGAGCAAATACAAAGACTGCTTGTGATGTATATGCTAAATAAAGATCTTTGTTAGAAACATGAGAATGGTATCTATAAAGTAAGGTAGCTTGCCAAAGTGTAGCAATAGCAAGGATAATGGGGAAAGAAAAAATAACTAACGCACTGGGCATAAAAGTTATGCGGTAGATAATAACAACACCACTAACGAGCATGACCGGGAAGTAAAGCCTGTTAGTATATCTTACTTCTTTTGATCTTACGCGTAGTAGTAGTGAGCCAAAGATGACTGCAGTTAGCCAGATAAATTCTAATAACAAGCCACTTGCCATGTATACTAAATCATTAGTTGCTAAAAAGCGTACGATTAGCAGTATAACACCAAAAAATATTAAAGTAGATGTTATAAGTATGTCGCGTCTTCTTGTTAGAAACCCTTCTTGTAGTGATTTGAAACGTTTAAGATTAAAGAGACGTGTAAGGATATATTTTATAAATAGAAGATTGAGGATAAATATAATTATACCATATAAGACTAAAGAAAGCAAGAACATACTTATTCGTCTTACGTCCCATTGAGAGTATACCATATTTTGTGGGGTATACTTTTCGAGTAAGTTGTTTTTGAGCTGTGAAAGCTTGTAGGTAAAGGTACTTAAGAATTTGATATAGTTTTGTCCATTACTTGTAAAAATGCTTGCTTGTATTTCAGAATAACGTTTCTGTGCATAAGTTTCAAGTGATTGTAATTGTCCTTTATTGTAGTCATAATATTGTATAAATTCGCGATAAGAGTCGTTGCGTTCGATGAGCATTCTTCTATTGCTTGTTGCAAGAGTAAGGCACACATTACGATCTATCTTCATGTGTTTATCCATATTAAAGGTGTACATTGTACTAAGTACATTTATAAGAGAGTCGTAGCGGGCAATATCTTCATTGCTTTTTATAACAACCTCATGGAAAGGGTGAGTTTGTATTTGGAAATTTTGCCAAAGGTCTATGGCTTTTTGGCAAGCATAAGTAAGGTCAAAGATATTATCATTACTTTGAGAATATAACATCAGTGAAACTTGTGACGACATATCTCCAAACTCTTTAAGCTGACTTATGACGCGTTCATTAAATATTTTAGATGTGTTTAGCTGCTTTGTTAGCTCTAAATGTTCGTTGATAAGCTCATGGCGAAGTACAGATAGCGAATTTTTTAAAGAATCCTCCTGTAATACAGCCTTAGAGGGCAAACATAGTAGTGTTATAAAAAAGCAAAGAATATATAAACGTCTTAGCATAACTGAATGTGGTTTTAAGTAAGTTGCAAAGGTAAGCAAAGTATTATTTTTAGTCTTTCTATTTTGAAAATATTTTTTATTTTAACAACAAAATGCCGTTTTGCAAAAGGTAATATAGCAAAATAAAAAAAAATGTGTAGCTTTGTGTCTAAAATTCAGATAATATGATATTAATAGCCGATAGCGGTAGTACAAAGACCGATTGGGCTTTATGTCCTAAAACTATAGATTATAAAGCAAAAGATATGACTTGTGTTCGTTTTAAGACACAAGGTATAAATCCTTTTTATCAGGGAAAAGAAGAAATAGTAAGTATTTTGCAAAACGAATTATTTTGCAAATTTAGCAATGAGATAAGTGATATTGATGAGGTTTATTTTTATGGTGCAGGTTGTACTGGCGATAAAGCTATTATATTAGAACTTGCTATAAAGGAGTCGTTTACATATCCTTTTATGCAAAATATAGATAGAGAGATAAACGTTGCAACCGATTTGCTTGGAGCTGCACGTGCGGCTTGTGGTAAGCTGCCAGGTCTTATCTGTATAATGGGAACAGGCTCAAACACAGGGATATATGACGGATATAAAATAGTTAAGAATATTCCTCCATTAGGTTTTATTCTTGGTGATGAAGGAAGTGGGGCAGCATTAGGAAAACTTTTTTTAAATGCTCTTTTTAAAGAGAAACTTTCCTCAAAGATAAAAGATGTTTTTTTAGAAGAAACACATCAAACTTACTCTGAAATAATAGAACGCGTTTATAATAAAACATTACCTAACAGGTATCTTGCAAATATATCTAAATTTATAGCCAAATATTTGTATGAATTTGGTTTACATGATATTGTGCAGCAAAATTTTAATGCTTTTTTTGAAAATAATATCATGCGTTATGAAAAAAGTAAGGACTATAACATAGCAGTAGTTGGGAGTATAGGAAAAGTGTTTGAGAAGATTTTAAGGGAATGTGCTGAAAAGTATGGTTATAATTTGACAAATGTATTAGCAGCACCTATAGATGGATTAATAAAATATCATTTAGATAGATGAAAAAAAATGCCCTTAGCTTCACAGCTATGGGGCATTCATTTCAATAGGTATTAGCTTTTTAAGGCAAAAAGATTGTATTCAGGATAACAATACAAAGGTAATAAATTGTTTTTATAATTCCAAACAGAGGTGTTTCTTAAAGTTATAAAAAATATTTATAAGATAAGATTTTAACATATCATACATATCTTATGTGAAATAAGTAGCAAAACAAACTTTTAAGATGTGAAATATTCTTCATATACTATTATAGATTAAAGTGGAAATTGTAACTTTGTATATTCTAAAGATAAAAAAGGAGATAAAAAAAATATGATAAAAGTATATAGTATGCCAACATGTCCTGATTGCGAGGCTATTGATAAGCTTGTGGCAGGAAATCCAAAGTTTCAAGTAATTAATATAGGTGAGCATGTGCGTTATCTTAAAGAGTTTCTTAAGTTAAGAGATAGTAGGAAAGAGTTTGATAGATTAAAAAAGATAAATGACGTTTGTATCCCTTGTTTTGTTTTAGAAGATGGTAGTATTACGTTTAATCCGGAAGAAGTAGGTCTTCATGTAGAGAGTAAAGGTGCTTCGTGTAGCTTAAATGGTAGTGGCTGTTAGGTTGTAATGTTATATAATAGCATTAAGATAACTATCTGTTTCTATATATTTATAATATATATTATTCATCTGTTATGATTTATCCTAATAATTTTGAGAACAAGATAGGGTTTCATGAGGTTCGCTTAAAGCTCCGTGCGTGCTGCTTGTCGCCTTTAGGAGAAGAACAAGTAGAGGCTATGGAGTTTTCTACAGATGTTGCTATTATTAATAAATGGTTGGCAGAGATACGTGAGTTTAGAAGTATAGAGAAAGGTAATGAGGAATTTCCGCTAAGCTATTTCTTTGATATGCGCCAAAGCGTATCACGTATACGTTTAGAAGGCACTATGATGGAGATAGAAGAGCTGTTTGACCTGAAGCGCTCTTTAGAAACTATTATAGCAATAGTTGCTTTTTTAAGTCGTAGCAATTCTACTGAGGGTGGAGAAGAAAAACACCTTTTTCCAGCACTTTATAATTTAGTAGATGGCATTTCTACATTTCCATTGCTTGTTAAAAGAATAGCACAGATTATAGATAGGTTTGGTAAGATGCGAGACGCGGCATCTCCAGAGCTATTGCGTATTCGTAGAGATTTGGAACAGACAGAGAGAAGTATTTCAGGAGTATTATATAATATATTACGTACATCGCAAGCAGAAGGCTTAGTTGACAAAGATGTTGTCCCTACAATGCGCGATGGTAGGTTAGTAATACCAGTGGCTCCGGCTCTTAAGCGACGGTTATCTGGCATTGTTCATGACGAGAGTGCTACGGGTAAGACCGTCTTTATAGAGCCTGCAGAAGTAGTGGAAGCTAACAACAAAGTGCGTGAATTGAAAAACGAGGAGCGTCGTGAGATAGTGCGTATTTTAAAGGAATTTGCTAATAATGTACGTCCCTATGTTTCAGAAATATTAGATAGTTATAGTCTGTTAGGACAGATAGATTTTATTCGTGCTAAAGCTCAACTGGCTAATATCTTTAACAGCTATGAGCCTGAAGTAAGCGAGAGTCCTATTATTGATTGGATACATGCTTATCATCCGCTCCTTGAGCAAAGATTGGGTAAAGAGAAGATAGTTCCTCTTGATATTCATCTTACTGATGAGGGGCATTTACTTATAATTTCAGGTCCTAATGCTGGTGGTAAATCGGTGTGTTTGAAGACAGTAGGTCTGTTACAATATATGTTGCAATGTGGCTTATCTGTTCCCATAGGTGATAGGTCTAAGGTAGGTGTTTTTCATGATATTATGATAGATATAGGCGATGAGCAGAGTATAGAAAACGATCTTAGTACTTATTCTTCTCATCTAATGAATATGAAGCTGATGATGCGACAATCTTCAGAACGAACACTTATACTTATAGATGAGTTTGGTACAGGTACAGAGCCACAGATAGGTGGTGCTATAGCGGAAGCAGTATTAAAGCAGTTTTGGAAGAAAAAGGTATGGGCAGTTATAACTACTCATTATCAGAATCTTAAGCATTTTGCTAAAGTGCATAAAGGGGTTATGAATGGTGCTATGCTTTATGATCGTCATGAGATGAAGCCTTTGTTTCAGTTGTCAACAGGGCGTCCTGGCTCTTCATTTGCCATAGAGATAGCACGTAAAACGGGTCTTTCAGAGGAAGTAATAAAAGATGCGTCTAAGATAGTTGGTTCCGATTATATTCAAAGCGATAAGTATTTGCAAGATATAGTGCGTGATAAGCGTTATTGGGAAGGTAAGCGACAGGAAATACATGCGCATGAAAAAGAACTGGAAAAGCGTATAACGCAATATGAAAAGGATATAGCACTATTAGAAAAGAGTAAGAAGGAAATTCTTGATAAAGCTAAGAAGCAAGCCGAAGAGATTATTCGTCAGAGTAATAAACTAATAGAAAACGTTATAAAGGAAATTCGTGAGCAACAAGCAGATAAGAAAGAGACAAAGCGTATTAGAGAGCAATTAGCGCAATATGAGGCTAATCTTTTAGAAGAACCTCTTTCAGTAGTAAAGAACGATAGAAATAACAGAAAAGGAGCCTCTATGGTTAAAGCTCATGGACTACTTACTGATGATGAATTCCAAAAGAAAGCAGACAGTATTAAAAGCCGTAAAGAGCGTCATAAACAACATCTTTTAGAGAAAAATATTAAGCAGAATGTTACTTTAAGTGGGACTAAGGGAGCTGTTTTGCGACCTTGTTCAGACGAAGAAATTACTATAGGTAGAACCGTACATATAAAAGGGCTTACCACAGAGGGTAGGGTAGAGACTATTAAAGGTAAGCAGGCTGTGGTTATTTTTGGAGGAATGCGTTCTACGATAGCTATCAATCGCCTCGAAAGAGTTTCGTCTTCTGTTTCTGGTAAAGACCAAAAAGAGTTGCAATCTTATCATTATAGCAAGCTAACGCGCAATACTATTGATGAACATCGTAATAACTTTCGACAGGAGATTGATGTACGGGGAATGAGAACAGATGATGCTATTCTTCGTGTACAGCAGTTTATAGATGATGCTATTCTTGTGGGAGGAGGTCATTTTCGTATTATTCACGGCAAAGGAAATGGTATTTTGCGCATAATGATTCGTAAATATTTACAGACTATTCCTAATGTGTTATCATTCCGTGATGAGCATATACAGTTTGGTGGTACTGGTATCACTGTAGTAGAAATATAAATGTTATAATTTAAAAATAAATATCCTTGAAACGTCTTATTTTACATTATATTATTTGGCTTTTTCTTTTTGTGTTGCAAAAGCCATGTTTTATGTTATTTAATTATGGTATTTTTAAAAATTGTAGCATAACTAATTATTTTCAGGTGATGTGGCATGGCATTTCGCTTGATATGTCAATGGCAGGTTATTTTTTATTGTTGCCTTGCTTGCTTTCTGTTTTTTCAGTATGGTTTTCAGGTAAAATAATGCTATGGATATGGCGTATAGTGATAGCTTTTCTTTCATTAATTTTTTCGTTATCTTTTTGTCTTAATCTTGCTCTTTATCCATATTGGAAGTTTCCTCTTGATACTACTCCTTTCTTTTATTTTATATCTTCACCTTCTGATGCCTTTGCAAGTGTTAGTTTGTTGAGAGTTGTTTTAGGTTTTGTTATAGTATTTGTTTTGGCAAGTGGTATATATGTGCTTTTTGTACGTATAATTCCTATTTTTAAGGTAAGAGACAGTTTGCAAAAAGTGGGGCAAACGTTTGTAGTCTTGTTATTTATGGGAGTACTAATAATTCCTATTCGTGGTGGTGTGAAGGTGTCGGTAATGAATATAGGTGAGGCATATTTCAGTACAAATATGAAGCTAAATCATGCGGCTGTAAATCCTCTTTTTAGTTTGATGGAGAGTTATAGTAAGGAAGAAGATTTTGCTTCTCAATATCGTTTTATGGATAAAGAAAAGGCAGATAGTATTTTTAAGACTATGGTAAGTACTGTTAGTAAAAATACCAAACCATTATTAAAATCGAAGAAGTTAGACATTTATATTTTTATTTTAGAGAGCTTCTCTATAAAGATAATGCAAACAGAGGCGACTCCTTGTCTTAATAGATTAAAAAAAGAGGGCATTTTCTTTGATAATTTTTATGCAAATAGTTTTAGAACAGATCGTGGTGTAGTGTCTGTTTTGAGTGGTTATCCTGCTCAGCCTACAACAAGTATTATGAAGTTTACAAAGAAAGCAGGTACGCTTCCATCTATATCCAGTGTTCTAAAGCAACAAAAATATCGTTTAAAATATTATTATGGAGGAGATGCTAACTTCACAAATATGCGTTCTTATCTTACAAGTCAGGATTTTGTAAATATTGTTTCGGATGTTGATTTTCCTTTAAAATATCGTCTAAGTAAGTGGGGAGTTCCTGATGGATATGTATTTGATAAGTTAATATCTGATATTAAGCACCGTAATCCTTCTGACGAACAACTTACTTTTCAGGTGTTACAAACGAGTAGCTCGCATGAGCCTTTTGATGTGCCATATCATCATTTGAAAGATAAGGTGCTAAACGCTTTTGCGTATACCGACAATTGTATAGGAAAATTTATAGATTTTTTAAAGAAAAGTGGTCGTTGGAACAAGTCTCTTGTCGTCCTTGTGCCAGATCATCTTGGTTGTTATCCTGAAGATATAAGTAGTTCTACTCTTGAGCGTTATCAGATACCTATGATCTGGTTAGGAGGATCTATTAAGAAGCCTCAGCGTATTAGTGTTTATGGTTCTCAGCAAGATATTGCAGCTACCTTACTTGCACAGTTAGGCTTATCTCATAAGGAGTTTTTGTTCTCTAAGGATTTACTCGACACAGAGAGTCCTCATTTCGCTTTCTTTACTTTCCCTGACCTTTGGGGTATAGCAACATCTACAAGCAAGATTATTTATGACAATACTTCTAATAAGATGATTCTTAAGCGCGGTAAAAATATTAGGCATTACAATAATATGGGTAAGGCTTATTTGCAATGTCTTTATGATGATTTGGCAGAAAGATAATTGTTTTTACACGCCTTCTTCTTCTGTGTCTTTGGCTTTTTCTGTAGCTTTACTATTATTTTTATCTTTCTGTTGATCGCCGTCTGTATCTAATGTTTGTGCTTTTGTCATGGATAGATGTCCTAAGTTGTCTATTACGATATCAATAGGAATATATTCATCGCTCGATGGAGCAGGCGAGCCAATGCTGGCTCCGAAACGTAAAGTTTTAAGATATACACTGTCGAACATAAAACCTAACAAAGCTCCATTTTTACCATATTGTTCATCAGAAAATTGGATAAAATCTTTCTTTGTAAATTCTTTTTGGTAAAACTTTGTGCCATCTTCACGCTTTATGTTTATTATAATCTTATTATCATAATATTTTTTACCGTCTTCATCATAAGCTAAAGGTAATCCTTTATCAGCTTTGCGAATAATGGTAATGATGTATTGCGTACCAAGCCAATCTACTTTTTTAGTATAAGTAAAGCCTTGTAGCTCAATAGGACCTTTTGGTAGTTTAGGTTTTGGAGCTATCTTTGTTATAATGTCATGTGTATGCTTTTCTTTTTTGCAACCTGTAAGCGAAAAGAGTGCTACCCCAAGCACAGTGAGTAAAATATATTTCTGTTTCATAAAATTTTGTGTTATTGTGAGACAAAAGTACTTAAAAAAAATCAGACTTCATAAAAAAAATATTATCTTTGCACTGTTGAAGGATTAAAATACGGGTCGTATCGATAGATTGGGATAGTCTTCAAATAAATTAGAAAAACCCGAGATGACTTCTTTTGTTAATGGCGGGCCACAAATGTCATGAAATGATAAAGTCGTAAGACCAGTGGATTACAAAGGCAAGAAGCTCTCTTATCATTGATACTCGGACTTTTCATCATATCATCGATGCGGCTCTTTTTCCTTTTTACATTTTGTTTTAATTATACTATACATATTTCTAAACAATTTTTTATACTATGTTTTCAGGTATTATAGAAGAAATGGCAACTATAGTGGCCATTAAACATGAAAAGGAAAATATACATCTTACTCTTACTTGTTCTTTTGTTAATGAGTTAGGCATTGATCAAAGCATTTCTCATAATGGTGTATGCCTTACGGTAGTGTGTATTGAGGGAGAGCGCTATACCGTTACAGCAATGAGGGAAACAATAGAACGCTCAAATTTAGGCTTATTAAAAGTAGGAGATAGCGTTAATGTAGAACGTTCAATGATTATGAATGGTAGGCTCGATGGACATATAGTTCAAGGTCATGTTGATGAAACTGCTACGTGTGTTGATATAAAAGATGCTAATGGTAGTACTTATTATACATTTGAATATCCTTTTAATAAAGCTATGGCTGCGCGTGGTTATTTTACCGTTGATAAAGGTTCTATAACGGTTAATGGAGTTTCTCTTACTGTATGTCAGCCTACGGATAATACTTTTACTGTAGCTATTATTCCTTATACAAAAGAAAATACTAATTTTAAATATATTGGTGTAGGTACTATTGTAAATATAGAGTTTGACATTTTAGGTAAGTATATAGCTCGATTACAATCTATAATAAAATAAGTGAACGTTTTTATTTGTTTTTTATATCATTAATACTATAATATATATATAAAAAACGTAGATAAAAATAATTGCCATAAGTAGTGCTTATAAGATATAAGGCTGCTTATGGCAAATTATTTTATTTATGCTTTAATATCAGAAGAAGGAATGTCGAGCGAAGAATAAACACTATTTTTACTAATATATTCTGGTACTATAGCTTTCATCTTTGCTACAATAGCCATATCATCATAAGTATGAGCAATAGAAATTAAATCGTTAATATCTTTCTCAACTTCAGCAAAACTATATTCGCGTACCTTTGCAATACGAATTTTGTTATGGAAACTTGGCAATGTGTTTTCAGTAGAACTTAAAACCTCTTCATATAGCTTTTCACCAGCGCGTAATCCTGTGTATTCTATTTTTATGTTTTTAGCTCCTGAAAGGCTTATCATTCGTTTTGCCAAATCTGATATTTTAACAGGCTTACCCATATCAAATACAAATATCTCTCCTCCTTTACCATGTACTCCAGCTTCTAATACAAGTTTGCAAGCCTCTGGAATTAACATAAAGAAACGTATAATATTAGGATCTGTAACTGTGACAGGACCGCCTTCTTTTATTTGTTTCTCAAATAATGGAATAACAGAACCATTTGAGCCTAATACATTGCCAAAGCGGGTAGTTACAAATTGAGTAGCACTTTCTTTATCCTTGCTTTTATTAATGTATTGATTAAGACTTTGGCAATAAATTTCACAAATACGCTTAGAGCAGCCCATAACATTAGTAGGATTTACAGCTTTATCAGTAGAAATCATTACAAACTTTTTAACACCATACTTAACACTAAGGTCTGCTATGATTTTTGTTCCACGAACATTATTTAATATGCTTTCAGATGGGTTATCCTCCATCATAGGGACATGTTTGTAGGCTGCTGCATGAAAAAGATAGTGTGGCTTATACTTGGCAAAAATATTATCCATACGCTCTTCGTTAGTAATACTTGTTACTATAGTTTCTGCTGCAATGTCAGGATAATCATTGCGCATCATTAAACGTATATCATGTTGAGGCGTTTCTGCTTGGTCTATTAATATAAGTTTAGCAGGTTTATAAACTGCTATTTGGCGTATCATTTCAGACCCTATGCTACCAGCTGATCCTGTTATAATAATATTTTTGCCATTAAGCAAAGCACCTATAGCGTTCATGTCTACTTGAATTTGGGTACGAGGCAATAAGTCTTCTATGTTGATTTCTTTTAAATCTATATTAGAATAGTCGTCATCAGGAGTCCATATACGTGTGTCTGAACTCATGTAAATCTTTACACCTAAATTCAGAAGAATATCTTGTAGAGCTACATCATTGCGAAACCTATCATTTTGAAGAGGTGAAACAAGTACAGCTTGAATATTAAGTTCTTTAATGATATTAGAAAAGTTTTTATTGTAAATAAAAACTTTTTCTCCCATTAGAACATGACCTTTCATTTTGTCGTCATGAGAAATAAAACCTTTTAAGATGAAACGTCGTGGCCTCTCATCACGAATATTTTTAGCTAACCCTATACCTCCGCTATTTATTCCATAGATAAGTGTACGAATACCATTTTTATTAGAATATATAGTATCATAAAATGATTTTACTAAAACACGAAATAATATCATACCAATCATAGCAAGTATATACATCACAAATATTTGCTTGCCATTCATTGGATAAAATTCTATACCAGCAAAACGCCAATTATAAATGACATAATGCATAGCTTCAGCAATTATTAAAGATAGTAATATAGCAAAGAAGACTCTACGAATATCTACAAAAGAAGAATATCTTACTATACCAGAATAGGTTTTAAAAGCTCTAATACCTATAAGGACAAATATCATATAAATAATTATAGAGCACGAAATACTTTTGAAATTTGTTAGGCTTATAAAATTGCCGCGGCAAGATAACCAAAAAACTATAAGCCCAGAAAGGTAACATATTATACCATCTATTATAAGTATGACCCAATAAGGCAAGGCATTTGCAGAAAAATACCAATTAAAAATTTTCTTTAAAGCTTTCATTTTTCAAAATAAATTGACTCTATAAAAGTGTGGTAGCATTAATGTAATAACCACATCATAATGATTTTATATGGCAAAGGTACTAAAAAATGAGGATTAAATATTATTCTTTTAATTTAAAAATTGTTTAAACAGCAAATAAACGTTTGTTTGTTTTTTATTATTTTAAGTCCATTTGTATATGATATAATCCAGCATACAGATTACTTTTGTGTATAAAGCTAATGACGATATGGCTTGTTCCGCTGCTTTTATTAATCCTTTTAGGTTCTAATACGAAATTACCATCTAACATTAGATAATTATCTCCCCCTAAAACATGATAGCCTTCCTTTATAGCATCATTAGCAAAACATAGCATTTCTTCTTTTGACCATGTGAATAGGTTTATTCGTTGAATGGTTAGTTGGTTGTTAGTAAACGTTCCATAAAATCCTATTTGCCTTGGATAGTTACCAGTAATTCTATCTACTCCTTTATTTTCATCATA
>NZ_ADFQ01000005.1:0-3161 GCF_000177355.1 Prevotella amnii CRIS 21A-A | reverse complement strand
ATATAATGGTAAGGACAACGATGACTACGTAAACGGTCAAGGCTTCTGCTGCAATGATGGTACGCCGGAGGCAGCACAGGCAAGGGCTATGGCACGCACAAGGGCTGCAAACGGCAACTTCAAGCCTAACGACGACTACGAAAAGATGCAGTTCTACTACCATCCCGACCATTTGGGTAGCAGTAGCTACATCACCAACCTTGATGGCGAAGTTTCGCAGCACATCGAGTATGTGCCGTTCGGTGAGGTGTTCATTGAAGAACGCAACAACACATGGAATACCCCTTACCTCTTCAACGCAAAAGAATTTGATGAGGAGACAGGTATGTACTACTATGGTGCGAGATACTATGAGCCGAGGTTGAGTTTGTGGATGAGTGCGGATCCCAAACAGGATAAATATCCAAATGTAAGTAGTTATTGCTATGTCATGGATAATCCAATTAAATTAATTGATCCTGATGGAAAAGATGTTCTTATATGGTATAAGGACAAACATGGAAGAGATCAATTATTCCGTTTTAGTGGATTTCATGGAAAGAAAAGTATTAAAATACCCAATAATCAATATGTGAAGGATTTTATTCAAGCATATTTATATAATGCCAAACATGGTGGTGGAAAAAAGACAATTCAAGCCGTAAGTAATCACAAATATGAAATTTATGTTTCAGATTCTCAAAATGATGAAACATATTATTCCGGTGGAGATAGACAACCAACCGTTTATTGGGAATCAAGGCAAGGGCTTAAAACAACGGAAGGTGGTAAACAGTCTGCAGCAACAGCTCTTGAGCACGAAATGGATCATGCTGTAGATGATGCAAATAACCACAAACAACATGTAGAAAGACGGCAGATGGGCGATTCTAACTATGACAACAAGGAAGAACGCAGAGTAATTACAGGGAGTGAAGCTCAAACAGCAAAAGGTAATAAAGAGGCGGTTCGAAGAAATCACAGAGGAACAAGTTATCGAACCGCCAGTCCGACTTCTACTACACCTTCAAAATAACACACATAGCATGTATTCGCTTCCTGCGAATACATGCTACAAACAAAGACTCAATATGAACAATAAAAGATATATATATTATATGCTTATAATATGCACATTATTTCTTTTTAGTTGCAATTACCGCCATAAGCAGGAAATTACTATTTTTTATTTTTGTGGTAATATAGAACCATATAGACAGTTTGATTGTACTGACCTCGATAGCAAATGTAAGACCAATGTATACGATGATACAATATTTATAACCTCTACTATGTTCAAACAAATTAAAGACGATATAATAAATGCTAAACCAACTCATAATTATTCAAACTCATACACACCAATAATATATGTAAATGTTGGAAATCAGAATTTGTGTCTTAATGGAATAAATAATCAGTGTTGGATAAAACAAAGTGATAGAAAATATCACCCTTATATTCTTAGTAATAAGACAGTGTATCTTCTAAAATGGAAATCTTTCTATTACAATTATTTGCCATATGATATTTTACAATTAGATAAGGGGATACGGCAATTTGGTATTCCTTCTGATTATAAAAAAGATCAGATAAATAAAATAATTAAAAAGAAAGAAATGTCTAAAGTCTTAGTAAGGGTAAAATAATAATGGGATATAATCATTATTTAGTATTATATGGTAGAATAAAAAATTGTACGAAGGTATATCTCACCACCTATATAAGGGTAACACACGGTAATGCTTCAAACCAGGAGTTGTCAAATCAATCACCTGATTTTCAAAAGTTTTTCAATAATAAGCATAAAGGCGGGGATAAATCCTCTGCCTTTTGCTACCAAACCGCAGCGTGATTATATAGCAACCGCGCTGCCATCTCTATCCTTTCGCAAACTCGCTTTTTACTCATTTTCTCAATATACTGATTATCAGCCATTTGAAAATCGACCAAATTTCGCATATTTCTGGCAAAATATTTTGTCGTTGAAAATATCGCAGCCACGAGAAGGAGTTTGTAAAAGAAAATAGTTTGTTCATGTCTTTTTTGTTGACGGTTTATGGATGTTCAGTCGGAAAACGTAAATTGCAAATAATAAGTGATTTACTTGTTTTTTCAGATGATATGTTTTAATTTTGCGAATAGTTCTCAATCTTTACGTCAATACGATAAAAACAAATAAACAGCGGCTCATCATCGACTCGCAAATCAATGCTCTCTTCGGGCTGCAGCCTGCCCCCAAGGACGAGACCGTGATGATTGTCAGCGGACGCAATGTCTATGACGCTTTCGGTCGTGTGGCTAAGGCTTACTACCCTGTAACCGAAGCTGTGGGAAACAAGACAACTTTCAACAAGGCATTTGACAATGTGTCGCCAACCGTAACGGTTTATGACGTGCTTGACCGTGCCATGAAAGTAACACTTCCGGACAATGCTGAGACCAAGACGGAATACTCTACGGACGCAGGTAGCAATGCACTCGTAACGACTGTAACTGATGCGTTGGGTAATCGTCAGGCAACCTATACCGATGGTAGTGGCAAGACGGTGAAGACCGAGCAACTCAGCGGACCTGATGGTATCATTACCACTTCTTTCGAATATGATGGCATCGACCGATTGGTCAAGGTAACAGACACCGAGGGCAACGTAACGACATCCGTCTATGATATGGGCGACCGTCGCACAGAGGTAAACCACCCAGCAAGCGGTATCACCACCTTTACCTACGATGCTTTGGGCAATGTGATAACCAAGCAGACAGCCAACCTCAAAAAGGAGGGCAAGACCATCAATTACGAGTATGACTACGGCCGTCTGGCGGCAATCAACTATCCCGACCATCCGGAAAATAACGTGAAGTACCATTACGGTGGTATCAACTCTTCTTACAACCGTATCGGCAGATTGATGCTTCGTGAGGACGGGAGTGGTGCGATCGAGTATTACTACGGTAAGATGGGTGAGGTCTTGAAGACGGTACGCACGCTGATTGTACCTAATCAGGCTGTGGCAACCTACATCACACAGTGGAAGTATGACAGCCATAACCGCCTATTGGAAATGATTTATCCCGATGAGGAGAAAGTAACCTACGGTTACAACCTCGGTGGGCAGGTAGACCACGTGCGTGGTTACAAGTCCTATGGCTACGATTATGTGAACAAGATAGGTTATGAT
>NZ_ADFQ01000006.1:0-849 GCF_000177355.1 Prevotella amnii CRIS 21A-A | reverse complement strand
TTGAAAAGTTTAAGGACAAGGTAGACTGGAAAGAAGTGTCAAGCATTATTAGCGGAATATGGTCTATTCAGTTGTTGGAGCGATTTGAAGAATACCTCTGTTGGGATATATTATCAAGTAACCCTAGTCCTGAATTACTTCAAGAAGATATTTTTGATAGGTTTATCGATCATTGGAATTGGTTCAATCTAACTAATAATTTTCAGATAACATGGAGTATAGAATGATCGACAAATACGCCGATTACTTAGATTGGAAAACTTTGTTGGATCGCTTGGAAAGGTTGTTCTTCGATTATTCTATCGACCCGTTTAAGTTTTATGATCGTTATAAAAAATATATTCCACTAGACCATCTTCCCAAAACTGAATTATGGGTAGCTATGCGTAAAGAGGTAGTGAAGGAAGAGTATAGCAAAATAATGCAACAGATTAATACTTTATAGCTTCAATCTTATGTATATGGAAAAATATCTTACGGTATGTGGAATTGGTAATGGTGGTGGTATCATTGTCGATAGTATTTATCAGCAATATGCGGTAAGCGATGAAAACGCATGGCAAAACAGTGGCATCGACATTATGGCTATAGGTAACGCTTGGGACTTAAAAGAGCTAAATGTAATCAATAAGGTGAAAGGAAAAGTAGCTCAGATTTCCTTTGCTCGTATTACTGTTTTCATTGCTTGTTTGGGTGGCGACACCATGCCTGCGCTTTTACCTTATTATATAGAGATGGCTAAGCAGCAAAAGAGCCGTGTGCTGGTGTGCTTTACTTTGCCCTTTGCCGTTGAAGGTAGGGAGAGGATGCAAAAAGCATATCATGACTTTGAACTGTTGCGCAATGCTG
>NZ_ADFQ01000007.1:0-14121 GCF_000177355.1 Prevotella amnii CRIS 21A-A | reverse complement strand
CTGCCTACAAAGCCGAAGACCTGCCCATCCGTCCCAATCCTTTCCAACTTATTGTCCGCCAAGTGCGCAGGAACAAGGAATTTGTATCAGACCCAGCAGCACTAAAACAGCTCAAGGTGATACGCTCCAGCTTTGACAAAGCAGACCGCATCATCGTTGCTACCGATGCAGGACGTGAAGGTGAACTCATCTTCAGATACATCTATTCCTATCTCAATTGCCATAAGCCTTTCGACCGCTTGTGGATTTCCTCCCTCACCGATAAAGCCATCCGTGAGGGACTTTCCAACCTCAAACCGGGAAGTAGTTACGACAATCTCTATTATTCCGCCAAAGCAAGAAGCGAAGCCGACTGGCTGGTGGGTATCAATGCAAGCCGTGCATTGTCTATCGCCCGCAGGGGAGGCTATTCCTTGGGACGGGTACAGACCCCGACATTGTCTATGGTCTGCCGTCGGTACATAGAGAACCGTGATTTTTCTTCCATACCCTAATGGAAATTATCCGTTCTTACAGAAAAAGAGGGCTTGTCGATAAAAGCCGTTGGCTGTAAAGACTATGAAAATGAAGCATCGGCACAGACTGCCCTCGCCCTGCTTCGCAGTCAGAGCCGGCTTAAAGTAGAGTCGGTCACAAGACAGGTGGGGCATACCGCGCCACCACTCTTGTACGACCTTACTGCCTTGCAGAAAGATGCCAACAGACGTCACGGCTTTTCAGCGGACAAAACCCTCTCGATAGCCCAAAGTCTCTATGAGAAAAAAATCACGACCTATCCCCGTACTGGCAGTCGATACATCAGCGAGGATGTCTTCGAGGAAGTCCCCGCCCTGCTGCGCAAGATAGGCAAAACACTTTCAAATCCACTTAACCGCCACTCGGTGGACAATGCCAAAGTTACCGACCACCACGCCATTATTCCGACAGGTGAAACACCCTTAGGAATGTCGGCAGATGAAAGAACCATCTATCAAATGGTAGTTAATCGCTTCATAGAAGCCTTTTCCCCCGATTCAGGGGAAGAGCGTATGCAGGTGCGGTTTACTGACGGCACCAACACCTTTACTTGGAAGGCGTGTAGGCAGATTTCCTTGGGTTGGAAAGCCGTACAGAAAAGTAAAGAAGTGGAAACTGAGAAGGAAGAAGATGGTAAAGAACAGATTTTGTCTTCATTGCCTAGCCTAATGGAGGGAGAGGTTTTGCCACTTGTTTCTGCTGAAATAACCGAGCATAAGACCAAACCTAAACCTCTCTACACAGAAGCGACACTGCTTTCTGCTATGGAGAATGCTGGCAAGGAAGTGAAGGAAGACGATAAGCGCAAGGCAATGGCTGAGTGTGGTATCGGAACACCTGCCACCCGTGCCAACATCATTGAGACACTTATCCTCCGTGACTATATCTGCAGGGACAAGAAATCCATCATACCTACAGAGATAGGCCTGGCAGTCTATGAGATTGTCAAGGACAAGAGAATCGCCAATGCGGAGATGACAGGCAGTTGGGAACTTGCCCTTGCCGCTATTGAAGCTGGAAAGATGCCATCTGAAAGGTTCGCACAGGGCATTAATTCATACGTGGAGACTATTTGCGAGGAACTCCTCTCGCTTTCTTCAGAGCAGAAGTCCTATCCAGTCTACCGCTGCCCAAAGTGCGGACAACAGAGTGTCGGCATCTATGCCAAGGTAGCCAAGTGCAGACATGAAACCTGTGGTTTCCACGTGTTTCGTGAAGTCTGCGGCATACATCTCTCTGAAGATAACATCCGTGACTTGATAAGCTCCGGACGTACGCCTATCCTTAAAGGACTGACCAGCAAGGCAGGAAAGAAATTCAACGCCCGACTGGTTTTGAAGGATGATTATACCACTACCTTTGAATTTGAGCAGAACAAGAAACGGAAATAGCATATTACTTCATTTCTGATACTAAAGTCTGACATTACGGTCAAGCTTTGGTATCAGAGTAGTTATTCCCATAATAGAAAAAGTTATACCTTATGGCATATAATAAGAAAGAAGTCCTGCAAGCCAACACGGAAGCCATCCGTGTAGTCTTGCGCCTAGAGAAAGAACGTCGTGAAGCTACCGAAACTGAGAAAATTATCTTGCGGAACTATCAGGGCTTCGGTGGCTTGAAATGTGTGCTCAACCGCACAGACAATCCCGATGACATACGCTATTGGAGCAAGTCGGAGCAGAATCTCTTTGAACCAACCCAACAGCTCAAGCAGATGATTTATCGAGAAGCCGTAGATGCCAACACCGCCAAGCGGTATTGGGAGAGCATCAAGGCAAGCGTACTGACCTCCTTCTATACTGATACCCGTATCGTTACCGCCATTGCCGATGCTCTCACTTCTGTAAATGTACCCATACGCCGATGTTTGGATCCTTCGGCTGGCATGGGAGTATTTGCTGAGACCTTTGCAAGGCAAGCGGGAGTTGTAGATGCAATGGAAAAAGACCTGCTTACTGCCCGCATCTCACAAGCCCTGCACCCTCATGGTAAAGGCAACGTGTTCGTTAGAAACGAGCCTTTTGAAGCCATTGGAGAGATAGAAGACAAGGATAAGTACGACCTTATTACAAGTAACATTCCTTTCGGTGATTTCATGGTCTATGACCGAGAGTACACTAGAGGTAAGGATACACTAAAGCGCGAGTCCACACGTGCCATCCACAATTACTTCTTCGTGAAAGGTCTGGACTGCATCAAGGAAGGTGGCTTACTGGCATTCATCACTTCACAGGGTGTTTTGGACAGTCCCCGCAATGAAGCCATACGCCGTTACCTCATGCAGAACAGCCGCCTTATCTCCGCTCTCCGACTGCCATCGGGTATGTTTTCAGACAATGCAGGAACGGATGTAGGCAGTGACCTCATCGTCTTGCAGAAGCAGACAGGTAAAGAAATCAGCGAGGGGATTGAACAGCAGTTTGTAGAAACTCTTTCCGTTCCCAAAGAAGAAGGCTCTTCTGTCGTCTTCAAGCACAACTCACTTTTTGCAGGAGATTGGAAAGACATTGCCCACCGTATCATCGCCACGGAGCGCACGATGGGTACAGACCCCTACGGCAAGCCTGCATGGGAGTATCGGTTCGATGGCAGCATTGGTGATATGGCGGAGAGTATCAGGACACAGCTCTCCTTGGAAGTTGAGCAACGCTTTGACCGCAAACTCTATGAAACAGGCATACCTATGACGGAGGAGGAACGGCAGAAAGAAGCCGAGAAGCAACTGCATAAGTTAGGGATAACGGTTGATTTGCCCAAAGAGGACCCAAAAACGGACAAGGAGGCGGAGAATGCCTATAATTTGATGCCCGACAGTATCAGGAAGCAACTACCTAAACTTTACAGTACGGAAAAGGAACTCATTGGCGATAAGATAGCCTATGCACGCTATTTCTTTCCGATGGGAGCATACACAGCCTACCTTCTGGAATATGACCCTAAGAGCCGCATTGGTTTCGGTGCTGTCACGATGGGTTACGGCTGGGAGCTTGGCAATATGTCCCTTGATGAGATGGAAGGCGTGAAGGTAAGAGGACTGGGGATTGAACGCGACCTGTATTTCTCTCCTAAGAAATTGCACGAGATAGCCGAGTTGGAAGAAATCGTCAGGGAACAATATACCAAAGAAGAAGTGGTGGCAGAGGAAATTAAGGAAGAAGCGGTAACAAATACAGAAGACACGGTTAAGAAGACTGTGAACGGTACTTCTGGAATCAAGATATCCAAGGAAGAGTTGGAAACTGAAACAGAAATTAATGTCGGGCAAGTCATAGAACCGGACGATTTTACCATTACCAAGGCACAGGCAACAGAAAATACCGTTTCCAATGGAGAGACTACTCCATTGCAACCACCATCATCGGAGTCTGTACCACAGCAATCTGTGTCAAAGCAACCATCCATAAACGTTGAACCTGCACCCGAAGGTGTACCCGCCTTGACACTTCACCGACAATACGAACAGGAAAGGTCGGAAATCCGTACGGATATTGAAGCCCCAAGAGAGATGAACGGACAGACGGTGTTCTTTGACGACGATCATCATCCAGTGGTGGGCAACAACATGGAAGACATCGGACAACCGGAGCAACTGTCACTGTTTGCCCCAGAGGAATACAGCCTTTGGACAAGAGAGGTAAGCCGTGTGAACAATGAAATCAAGGATAATTCAGGAACTTCACAGGCGCACCGTCCTATAACACAAACTGCTCCCCAGAAACCATCGGAGTCCAAGATACAAAAGTCAGTAACCTCTCCTCAACGGCGTACCCGTAGTAGCAGGAAAGCAGCTTCTTCCTCTTCACGTGAGCCATCCCTTTTCGACTTCATGAACGAAGACGAGGAGCGCAAGCCAAAACCGATAGCGGAAGTCAGAAAGGAGTTTGACGCTTCCCCACGCCCTTTTCTCTCTTCGCCGGACTCACACCTAAGAGACGGCACCATTGTCGTGCAGAAGGGACAGATAGGCTTTCTTTCCGACTTAAAGCGACATCCAACCTTTAACCCGATGGACTTGCCGTATGCGCAGCTTTCCCGTCTCAAAGCCTATGTCAAGATACGGGAGTGCTATCACCGTCTCTATGACTACGAGGCAGAGAACCATGCAGAAGACAGGGAAGACCGAAACAGGCTCAACCATCTGTATGATGACTATGTTGCACGCTGGGGCTACTTCAATCAGAAAGCGAACACCGACATCATCAAGATGGATGCCACAGGCGTGGAAATGCTCTTCTTGGAACGCTCTGAAAACGGCAGGTACATCAAGGCGGACATCTTTGACCATCCTACGGCTTTTTCTACCACGGAACTGACCATTGCTACAGACCCAATGGAGGCACTGGGTGCATCGCTTAACAAGTATGGTACGGTGGAACTTGACTACATGAGTTCGCTTTTACCTGATATGGAGGAAAGCGACATCATTTCTTCCTTGGAAGGTCGCATCTATTTCAATCCCGAAGAAAACGCATACGAGGTGGCGGACAAATTCATTTCGGGCAATGTAATAGAAAAGGCGGAGCGTATCGAGTCATGGCTCTTGGACCATCCCGACCATGAGGAAGCCAAACAGAGCCTTGCTGCCCTGCGTGCAGCCACGCCGACACCCATTCCCTTTGCCGACCTTGACTTCAACCTCGGTGAACGTTGGATACCTGCCAAAGTCTATGGCAGGTTTGCTTCGGAGTTCTTTGGGGCGGAGATAGGCGTATCCTACCATTCCAACATGGATGAGTACAGCATTGTCTGCGACCGTAAGAATGCCAATATCTGGCATAAGTATGCCGTACAGGGAGAGTTCCGTCGCTATGACGGCATCAACCTCCTGAAGCACGCCCTGCACAATACCATCCCCGACATCAACAAGAGCAAGGAGGTGGCGGATAAGATTACGGGAGAAATAAAAACAATAAAAGTGCGCGATGGACATGCCATTCAGATGGCGAATGCCAAGATTGAGGAAATCAGACAGGGCTTTGTCGATTGGCTCGGACGCACGCCAGACACCTTCAAGCAGCAGTTATCCGACCGTTACAACCGCCTTTTCAATTGTTTTGTACGACCAAACTTTGATGGTACGCACCAGACGTTTCCAGACCTTGACCTTAAACGATTGGGTATTGCTGACCTCTACAAGAGTCAGAAAGATGCCGTATGGATGCTCAAGACCAACGGTGGCGGAATCTGCGACCATGAGGTGGGAGCGGGCAAGACGCTTATCATGTGTACGGCTGCCTATGAGATGAAGCGATTGGGACTGGCAAACAAGCCGATGATTGTCGGGCTGAAGGCAAACGTCTTCGATATTGCCGACACTTTTAGGAAAGCTTATCCCAATGCTAAGGTACTCTATCCAGGTAAGAACGATTTTAATAAGCAGAACCGCCAACGTATCTTCAACGACATCAAGAACAACGACTGGGACTGTATCATACTCACGCATGAACAGTTCGGCATGATACCGCAGGCCTTGGAGATACAGGAAGCGATTATGCAAAAGGAACTGGACTCCGTGGAAGAGAATCTCGAAGTGTTGCGGCAACAAGGAAGAGACATCTCCCGTGGTATGCTCAAAGGCTTAGAGAAGCGCAAGCAGACACTTGAAGCCAAGTTACAGAACATACAGGACAGCATCGCCGAAAGAAAAGACGATGCCGTGGACTTCAAGATGATGGGTATCGATCACCTCTTTGTAGATGAATCGCACCAATTCAAAAACCTGATGTTCAACACCCGCCATGACCGTGTGTCAGGCTTGGGCAATCCTGATGGCTCACAGCGTGCCTTAAACATGCTCTTTGCCATTCGTACCATACAGGAGAGGTCTGGCAAGGACTTGGGAGCGACTTTTCTTTCTGGAACGACCATCTCCAATAGTCTGACGGAACTGTATCTTCTGTTCAAGTATCTGCGTCCGCAGGCTTTAGAGAAGCAGGGTATCAACAGTTTTGATGCTTGGGCAGCCGTCTTTGCCAAGAAATCAACTGACTACGAGTTCTCCATCACCAATGAGATTATCCAAAAAGAACGTTACCGCACCTTCATCAAGGTGCCTGAGCTGGCTGCGTTCTATGCGGAAGTATAGGAGTTGGAAACAAGAAAAGGAGAAAAATGTGTATCTGATTGAGACACAAGATATATTGCCTGCTTTCTCATTGGGTTGCATCAAGGTAAATAGGCGAAAAAAGGAGTGAAAAAGCAAGAGTTCAGTTACCAAATCGTTCGAGAAACGATGAAAGGAAAAGAATAGCTAAAAGTGGTAACTAAAACAGTGTTTTCTCTTTCATTATCAATGTTTTGCATCGCTCAAAGTTCCTCTGGGAAGTATAATTTTGTAAGTAAAAAAAAACAATGGAAAAAGAAAAAATCAAGCTGCTCTTCTACCTCAAAAGAGGTACGCAGGACAAAAACGGAAAAAGTCCCATCATGGGACGCATCAGTATCGGTCGCTCAATGGTTCAGTTCAGTTGCAAATGTGCCTGTACGCCAAAAATTTGGGATAGTCGTAAACAGCGACTTGTAGGAAAAAGTTCCGAAGCCGTATCAGTGAACAGGGAACTTGACCGACTGCAAGTAAGTGTCCATCAAGTTTATGAATCGCTTTCGGGCAAGTTGAATAACACTGTCACGGCAGGGAAGATAAGGGAACTTATATTCGGGTTAAACAGCGAGTCGCAGGGGCTGCTTCATCATGCGGACGAGTATATTGACCGTTTCCGTGAGCGAGTTGGCATAGATCGCAGCGAAAGAAGACTGAAATGTCTGCTGCTCTTCCGCAAGCATCTGTCTGAATTTCTGAGATGCCGCTACCATGTGGACGATATTCCCGTGCAAAAAGCCGATACAGCCCTTATCAAGGACTTGGAGGAGTATTTTGCCAAAGAAAAGGGTTTTAAACTCAACACTTCGGCTGGTTATCTTACTATGCTGGCATCCCTGCTCAAAGACCTGCACAAACGGCACATCATAGACCCCTATCCTTTTATCGGTCATTCCATCCGCTGGGACGTTGGAACACCCCGATACATTACAAGGGAGGAAGTAAACAAGATTGCGGCATTAACCGATAACGAACTGCAAGACTACGAGCAGGTGTCGAGGGATATGTTTCTCTTTTCGTGCTATACAGGGCTTTCCTACACGGATGTGTACCACCTCACGGCAGAGCATATCATCCACGAGTCTGATATGGATTGGATACGCAAGCCGAGAGTGAAGACGGGCAATGTATGCCACATTCCATTATTACCCGAAGCATCCGCCATCATTGAGCGGTACAGGGGCATTCATACGAGGGCGTTCCGCCACGAACCCCCAAAAGGGTATCTGCTGCCCATACCAGGCTGTGACACGTTGAACATACACCTCAAAAAGATAGCACGGCTTTGCGGTATTCAGAAAACGCTGACCTATCACATGGCAAGGCATACCTTCGCATCGCAGATGACGCTTTCAGAAGGCGTGTCCATCGAAAGCGTATCGAAAATGCTCGGACACAGCCAAATAAAGACCACACAGGTGTATGCAGAGACTTCTCCGGAGCGTGTCTTTCGGG
Organism: Prevotella amnii CRIS 21A-A; assembly: GCF_000177355.1. Classification (NCBI taxonomy): domain Bacteria; kingdom Pseudomonadati; phylum Bacteroidota; class Bacteroidia; order Bacteroidales; family Prevotellaceae; genus Prevotella; species Prevotella amnii. The sequence goes on along the minus strand of NZ_ADFQ01000007.1, from coordinate 6,047 downwards.
ATGTGGAGAAGATTCTCCCTCTCATCGCACAATATCGTTTAATCAACTAAAAGTCCAAGAACAATGAAAAGTACATTTTCAATTCTATTCTATATAGACAGAAGCAAGACAAGCGAAAGGAATGAATGCATTATCCGCTGCCGTATCACCTGCAATGGTGCGTCTTCTTCATTCTCAACAGGTTTGTACACCTCCCCAGATGATTGGCAAGCAAAGAAAGGGCGCATAAAAGTGGTGGCAAACAGAGCGCATGCCGTCAATCTGCAACTGAACTCAATAGAAGACCGACTTCACGCACTCTATGAACTCACGTTAAGAGAAGAGAACTACATTACGGCAGAATATCTCAAAGAGCAGTTCCAGCACCAAAACAAGCCCACCCCGACACTCATAGAGATTTACCAATCCGTCTGTGAAAGCAAGGAGGCATTGCAGGGCAAGACGATAGGAAAGGCTACCGTTAGGGCTTTCAGGGACAGTAGGAAGAATTTTGCACTTTTTCTAAAAACAAGGGAAAATGAGGACTGTCTTCCCAAAGAGGCAGACAAGGACCTCATAGAAAGCTACCGCCTGTTTATGCTACGGGACTTGGGAAACAAGGAAAGCACTGTTTCCAACCGTCTGCGCCACCTGCATCAAGTCATCCGAAAAGCATTGCAAGAGCGATATATCCATGCAGACCCTTTTGAACTGATAGACATTGAAACGCCCACCTACGAGCGCAATGCCCTCACTTCTGACGATTTACACAAACTTCTCTCATATCGCCCACACCGCTCGGTGGACAACCATTGCAGGCTCATCTTCCTCTTGGGCTGTTTCACGGGGCTGGCATTCTCAGACTTGAAGAAACTCCGAATGGGCGATGTTTATACATTCGGGGATGGGCGTAGGTACATATCGCTCTGTCGCACAAAGACACAGAACAGGAGCATTGTTCCTTTATTGCCCATTGCCGAAGAGATACTCACCATTGTCAGCGACGGACGAAAGGAGGGTTTGCTCTTTCGTGAGTTCCCCACGAATAGCCATTTCAACCGCAAGATAAGGGACATTATCATCAAGGCTGGACTCCCATCTCATACCGAAGCCACTTCGCATACGGCACGGCACACCTTTGCCACGACCATCTGTTTGGAGAACGGTTTGCCGATAGAAACCGTCAGTAAGATGCTCGGACACCGTTTCATTTCCACCACCGAACTTTACGCAAAGGTTAGCAAGAGTAAGATTGCACGGGAAATGCAGCCACTCATGGGCAGCAATACCACAAGAGAACTGCGAAAGGCTTTGCGTGTCTGTCCGCCAAGAAAGCCAAGCGGAGGACAAGTAACTTGTCCTTTGACCGCAAAGCAACCATCATTGAACATCAACGCTAAATAAAAATAAAAATGAAAGAAAACAAAAAGCTGGAACTTTCCTACTTTCGATTGAAGTTAAGAAGTTACATGAGTGAGCATCACCCCGAAAAGTTGCAAGATACGGAGTTTATCACTGCACGGGCAGATATGGCTCTCACAGCTTACTGCGATGCCGTGGCGCAAGGTTTTAAGCACCCCGAAGCGGAAAGCATGGCAAGCGAGGTCTTGTATCAGGGCTTGCACTTTTCCAAGTATGATACGCTTGTATCCGTATTGGAAAACGAGTTTGAAAGGGAACAGCCTACACCTCTCCCAGAGAAACTCATACCTATACTGTTGTCGAACAAGGCTATTCAAGCCACATTCGACAAGTTCGGTTTGACGGACACATTTGCTTCTGACGAGCAATACGACCGTCTTTACACCGAACTCACAGGCACGGTAGTGTTGCTCTTCGAGAGCACTCATCTGCCAATAATCGGTCAGACGTAGGGATAAGCCCAAAGGCGTTGTAAGCAAAGGCACACGCAAAGTCCCTGATGCCGTTTCTTATCGTGCAAAGGTGCAACGGAAGCCTGTCTGCCCTGACAAGGTCAAGTCCTGCGGATGGAGAGAAGAATCTCCACCGCAGGATTTTCCTTTTTTTTATGGCTGTATCGCAATTCCCAATATTCGTGCGGTCGTATTCGTCTCTCCCAACCTTGCAGGGCAGGGCTGCCGTAAGAGAGTATAGGCACGACAAGAATACGGCATACTCAGGCTCTTTGGACGCAAGGCGTAACAACCAACAACAGATAGGACTGACGATAATACGGACATTTTTTTGTTTGTACAATCTGTTGTTTGTACAATCTGTTGTTTGTACAATCTGTTGTCATGACTATCTGTTGTCAAAACTATATATCGTCAAAATAATCTATCGATAAAACTATCTATCGATAGTTCTACATATCGATTTGTCGAACTATCGAATTATCGATAAAACAACAAAATAATAAAAGGAAAGAGCCGGCACCTCATCTCATTACCGCAATAACACAGATGGATCTCCTTTGGTCTTTTCTCTTGTTTTCTCTCTATTTCCCTGCTTTTCCTCATTTCTTGCAGCGGTGCTTCCGAGGGTTTACTTTTGCACTCGATAAGTACGGCAATGGACTGCATAACAGTTTGTTTGCCGAGTAACAATAAAGTAATCAAAAAAAAATCAAGGAAATGAAACTCATTATCATCGACCGCAAAGCGTGGGAGCAACACCGCTCCGAATTTGCAGACTTTATCCACAGTATCGAACAACTCATCGGCAATCCGCCCGAAACGGACGAATGGCTCGACAATGAAGCCGTATGCCGCAGGCTCGGCATCAGCAAACGCACCCTGCAATCCTATCGCGACACGGGTAAAATACCCTTCTCCATCATTGGGCATAAATGCTATTATAAGGAGAGCGACATCGCAGAGTTACTGAATGCAAACAATGAATGAACTCAAACAATGAATGAACTATGGAAGAGAATGAAATCATTACACAGCAAGGCCCTCAAATGCAGATATTTGCACAGTTGATGGAGGGTACTTTGAAGAAACTGGAGCGTTATTGTTCTACAGCCCGTCCGATGTTAGGCGGAGAGGTTTACCTTACAGGCGAGGAGGTTTGCAGCCAATTACGGCTCAGCACACGCACGCTCCAAGAGTACAGAAACTTAGGAACGCTTCCTTTCTACAAAATCGGAGGGAAGATACTATACAAGCAGAGCGACATACAGACAATGCTTGAAAGGCATTATAACGCAATACCCAAGAAATTATGGCAAGAATAGATGAACAAAGGAAACTGCGTCTGGAACAAGCCCTTCGAGATATGGGTAATTATGGCGTTAAGCTCCGCAAGCCCGAAGAGTTGCCCGATTTTGATCAGCCCATAGATTATGAAGAGGAAAAGAAAAGATTTGAGCCTGTTAAAGTTGAGGAACAAAATGACAAGGAGAGTCACAAGGACTATTCGCAACCGTCCTATCAAGAAACAGAGTTGACACCAACGGAAAGGGCTACTTCTACCGAAGAGAGTCATCAACGAATGGGAAAAACAAGGGACAGGAAGCAATTATCCGAGTTTCAGGGGAAATATCTTAAGCCCTTTCGCAACAGCCACCGCAAAGCCGTGTATGTATCAGAGGAAACTCAACGAAAGTTGGACTTCGTGGTGAGGAAAATCGGTGAGCAGGGAGCAAGCGTTTCAGGATATGTGGAGCAGGTGCTTCGAGAACATCTCGACCAATACAAAGATGATGTGGAAAGATGGCGGAAACTCTGAAATACTGCATTCCTCGAATGCAAGCCTACGCTGAGTTACTGTATTCAGTGAATGCAGTAACACGGCATGGGTTTATAATCCCATTTTCTACATCAGCAAGGTGTGTCTTTGTACCACAAACTGCCGTTTGTACCACAAAGCCCCTTGCCCCGAAAGGGGGATTAAATCACTCCAAAGTCGTGATTAGAAAGCAATGAAGAAGCAAAAACAAAAGAAGCCAGACGGCAGATGTTCCACCTGCCCACGATGGGACAGATGGCACATCAGGATACCTAATTCTGAAGACCAGCAGAAGCTTATCAGACTCTACCGCAAGTCGGGAGCAAAAACGAAAAGCGATTTTGTCCGAGTAAGACTTTTAGGTGAAGCCTTTAAGGTCATCACCCAAGCCCCTGCAAAAGAACCTTACTTGGAGAAACTCTCCGAAATCGTTGCTATGACTCATAAGATAGGCGTGCTATACAACGAAGCCGTGAAAGCCCTCAAGACTTATCATTCTGTTGCCACTGCTCAACGATTGCTCAGTAAACTTGAAACTTATTCCCAACTTCTTATCAGACTGCAACAGCAAGCAGTACAGCTGACAAAAAATCTTGAGAGTAGACATGAATAAATACTGATAAATCATTATACCCAACGTTAGTACCGTGCTGCGATTGCCCAATCCCTCTTTGGTCAGTTATCAATGTTAGGAAGATAGGCTTTGTATGTGTAGTCGGTAATAAAACGCTTCCGGCAATTCTTACATCATTAGCGTTGTTTACCTGTTACTTTACCTCTTTTGAGAATATTGTTTGAGTGGCGATGCGGCATTGAAACTCAACTCCCAATCTGGAGCATAAAGTACCGAAGCGTTCTCGTAAGGTCATTTTTTCTTTGTGTTGGGTTACCAATATAGCAAAAGGCAGAAAAACGATCCTTTCCTTTACATTTAATCTTATAAAAGTCATATTGATAATCAGATAATTATTTTAATGACTCCCGATTTGGAGCATTACCAATATCGTTATTCAAAGCATTTTGCAATATTTTGAAAGTTTTACTCTTTTTATCTATTTTGTATAATTTATAGATACTGTCATAAATACTTATGACAATTACAGTATCACTGATGTACTTTATATTATATTTATCACTCCCTAAAATTAATAGACTATCTTTATATAGAGACCACCTCTCGCTCCATAATTGATCGCGTAGATAATATTTTTGTATTTTATTTTTATCGATATGCTCGTAAATAAACCATTGTCCATATTTGTTAAAATAATAATAAATAAAATTATTATCATCTTCATGTTCCTTTGTTTTCCAAAAGCAATAAGAACCCTCGCAAATAATTTCAGCACCATTTTTTTTATGAGGTTTACATGATATTATCCAAAATAAGAGAACAATAAAACCTAGAAAATAAAAATAATGTATTTTGCAGTCCATTAACTTCTTGCCAGTGGACTGCACTTTATATTTAAAATTGTATTTCATTACCACCATTTAAATAAATAGGAACACTATTTACACCATTTGCTTTTAAAAGTTCGGATGCTTTTCCTATATACTTATTAAATATGCGATTATTTTCTTTGTATAATTTTTGCAATTCTTCTTGAAGGTATCCAGCCGTTCCTTCCCTAAATGTATCTGTTGTCTTCTTGAACTCTGGTGCTTGCATTTGTCTCATTATAACTTGAATTTCTTCTTCACGAGACTTTCCACGTATTTGTGTGTGGAAACTTTCGTGAGATAGCGTACTACTCATATTATATATTTGTGATAATTCTTTATTAAAAAATCCTTTTTTAACCAACACACGAATAGTCTTATCATTGAGAGTATATGCTAAAGAATTTGAATCTGTACCTTTTGGAGTTGAAGCATCTACTCCTATTGTTGTGGCATGTTGAGTTGTTCGATTTTTATTTGCATAATGGTACACTATTCTCATCATTTTTCTAAGTCCTCCACTTTTGTAATTACCAAAGTTATAGTCAGATAATATGACGTTTCCTTTTTTAGTTTGAATATAGATATAAGGATCTTTATCATTTCCGTCTGAACGTATAAATTTTCCACTCGTGCTAAAATAATCAGCTAATCCATTCTTGTCAATTCTATTAATTGGATTATTATGACAATAAGTATAAGTGCTTGAATATGGCATATTTTTTTCCATTGGATCCGTACTCATCCACAAACCCAGCCTCGGCTCATAGTACCTTTCACCATAGTAGTACATACCTGTCTCCTCATCAAATTCCTTGGCGTTGAAGAGGTAAGGCGTGTTCCACGTATTGTTGCGTTCTTCTATGAACACCTCTCCAAAAGGTACATATTCGATGTGCTGCGATACTTCGCCGTCCAAGTTGGTGATGTAG
>NZ_ADFQ01000008.1:0-3682 GCF_000177355.1 Prevotella amnii CRIS 21A-A | reverse complement strand
ACTTACACTTGCTCTTTCTAATAAAAAAGCGAATATGTAGATTATTACATATTCGCTTAATAATTATATTACCATCACTCCTACTCTTTATTTTTATCATCTGCCTTTAGTATTAATCTAAGACTTTGCTTATAATTAATATATCCCCATAGCCAGTTCAGAAGAATGATTGTCTTATTTTTTACCCCAAGTATAGATCTAAGATGTACTACTAACCAAAGGAACCATGCAAAAAATCCGCTAAACTTGCTTTTCCCTATCTCTGCAACAGCACGGTTGCGTCCTATAGTAGCCATAGTGCCGAGATTCTTATATTTAAACATCTCTGGGCTTTTACCTTTTACTTCTGCTTCAAAATTCTTTGCAACACACTTAGCTTGTTGTATTGCTACTTGCGCAAGCTGTGGATGACCATTAGGATATTCCTCATCGCCTTCAACAAAACTTATATCACCTATAGCATATACATCTTCCACTCCTTTTACCTTACAGAAACGATCTGTTTTTATACGACCAGCTCTTCCATAACTATCTTTCGGCAATCCTTCTATATGCGTTGCACAAACACCACTTACCCAAATTACTGTTTCGGCAGGAATATCTAATCCTTTATCAGTTTTCAGCACACCATTTTCATAGCTTAAAGCCATGTATGGCTGTCGCACATGCACATAAAGAGCCTTTAATCCTTCCAATGCTTTTTGAGAAGAGTATTCGTCCATAGTAGATAACAACCTGTCGGCAGCATTCACTAAATAGATATGCATACGATTATTAGCTGCTAAATGAGGATAATCGCGTGCTATAACGTTCTTCTTCATTTCAGCTACTGCCCCGGCTATCTCTACTCCTGCAGGACCTCCTCCTACTATAACAACATTCATTAGAGCCTGTTTCTTATCAGGATCTTTCTCTATTTCTGCCTTTTCCAAATTGCGTAAAATAGTATTACGAAGATGCATAGCTTCAGAAACGGTCTTCATAGGCAAACAGTTTTCTTGTATCTGCTTGTTACCAAAATAATTAGTTGTTGCACCTGCAGCAATTACCAAATAATCATATTCTATATCTCCTATAGAAGTTACTACCCTCTTTTGCTCTGTTTCTATCTTCTCTACTGTAGCCATACGAAAAAAGAAATTATCTTTTTCCTGAAATAGCCTGCGAAAAGGAAAAGATATACTGCTTGGTTCAAGTCCTGCTGATGCTACTTGATATATCAAAGGAGGGAAGTGGTTATAATTATTCTTATCTATCAAAGTAACCTGAAAGTCGGTTTTTACTAAGCGTGTAGCTAACTCTAATCCACCAAGTCCACCACCTATAATAACTATACTTTTCTTAATATTACCAGAAATATCAGCTTCCATATTCTTTTTTATTTTAAAGTCTAAAAATATCTTATCTTTTATATTAGTTTACTTATAATACCATAATGGTAAAACAGTATATTTCCTCTTATTATCATTTCTTTGGACGACGGCGTGCCCAGCCTTCCTCGGCAAAGTTTGGTTCCTCTCCTTTAAGGTTTATATCATTATTACCTATAAGGTTTTTCCAATCTTCTTTACCGTATATCTTACGGCTAAAATCATCTTCTTTACGATAACCGCTATGCTTACCCGTTCGCCCTTTACGACTTCTGCTCACATCTTCTGCATCTTTACAACGCACCTCCTTACCCTTATAGCTTGTTCCAGAAAGCGCGTCCTTTACTTTTCGTGCATCGCGCTCTGGCACTTCAATATAGCTTTGCTTCTTAAGCAAGTCTATATGACCTACAGTTTGTCTTCCATGTACATGTTTGTTTATAAACTGCATCACCTCGCCGGGATAAAAACCATCATCTTTTCCAAGATTTATAAACAAACGTTTAAAACCACGTTCTGCCTTACTATAGCCACGATTACGATCGCCTCCCCTATTACTCCTACCATTACCTCTATCATTACTACGCTCTGCCTTACGGCTTTGAGCTGTAGGCTTCTCTATATCCTCTGCGTCTTTGTAATAATTTAAAAAGCGACCAAATGTTACAGAAACAATCTTTTTAATAAGATCTTCTTTATCAATATATTCAAACTGATGCTTAATATCTTTTACATAAGGAGCTATCTGCTCTTCGTCGACATCTGTCTTTAGTATATCGGACATGGTTTTAAAAAGCTGTTTCTTACATATTTCTTCAGCAGAAGGAAGCGTACCATCTACAAACTCTTTACCTATAACTCGCTCTATATTACGCACTTTATACTTCTCGCGACAGTGAATAATAGCAATAGAAGTGCCTTTCTTTCCTGCACGACCTGTACGACCTGAACGATGTGTATAATTCTCTATATCATCTGGTAAACCATAATTTATAACATGGGTAAGCTCTGTAACGTCCAATCCACGAGCAGCCACATCGGTAGCTACAAGAATCTGTGTAAGGTGTGAACGAAATTTCTGCATTGTTAAGTCGCGTTGCTGTTGAGATAAATCACCATGCAAAGCCTCTGCATTATAGCCATCTTTGATAAGTTTGTCAGCAACCTCTTGTGTTTCTAACTTAGTTCTACAAAAAACTATTGCATATATCTTTGGATAAAAATCTACTAAACGCTTAAGAGCCAAATATTTATCCTTAGCATTTACCATATAATAAATATGGTTTACACTCTCAGCACCTTCATTACGGCTACCTACTACTATCTCCTTATAGTCGTGTAAATATCCTTTAGCTACACGCTCCACATCTTTACTCATTGTTGCAGAGAAAAGAAGAGTATTTCTATCCTCAGGAACACCACTTAAAATCTCGGTAATACTATCCTGAAAACCCATGTTTAACATCTCATCAGCTTCATCAAGCACAATGTTACATACATTTTCTAACTTAGCCTTACCACGATGCATCAAGTCTATAAGACGACCAGGCGTAGCTACTATAATCTGAACACCACGCTTTAACTCCTTAATCTGCGCCTCTATAGACGTACCACCATAAACGGCTGCTATATGTAAATGGGGAATATACTTACTAAAATCCTTTAAATCATCGGCTATCTGTAAACACAACTCACGTGTAGGACTAAGCACTATGGCTTGAGTTTCCTTTCTACTGGTATCTATACGCTGTAATAATGGCAATCCAAATGCTGCTGTTTTACCCGTTCCCGTCTGAGCTAACGCTATAACATCATTACGATTACCTAATAAATAAGGAATTACCTCTTCCTGTACTGGCATAGGATACTCAAATCCCTGCTCCTCAATGGCTTTGCGAATATCCTCGCTAACACCTAACTCTTCAAAAGTCTTCAAATTCGTTTGTTTTTATTATTATCCTAATATAGAAAAGAAAACTAACCACAATACGAACCCGCATAACAATAAAAAACTTATTAGCTCTTAATAACTAACATAGAAAGCCTGAATGCATTACACCTATTATATTACTCCTCATAGAATAATTTAAATACTTTTTAGTGCCTACTTAGCCTTATCAAGTGGTACGTTTCTTTCCTAAATACAAAGGTACGCTTAAATTTTGACAAATAAGAATAAAACTATTTATAAATCAAATATTTATACATACTATAACATTAAACATATTTACACAACTATCACTAAAACTATTTATTTAAACAAAAAGAAAGCATAACATTAAAGTAAATACTTGCGCCATTATTTACCTACA
>NZ_ADFQ01000009.1:0-881 GCF_000177355.1 Prevotella amnii CRIS 21A-A | reverse complement strand
GATGAAGTCCGCACGTTCCTGTGTCTCTTTGCTCATATAGACAGCTTTTCTACTTATCAACTTGATGGGAGTAAGGTAGGTTTGTTTGTATGCTTCGAGCGTCTCCTTTCTCATTTTGGCACTGATGCGTCTTTGAACGGCTGCGTTCTCCGTGTGCTGTGATGGCACAGCATCTTGTGATGATACAGTATGCTGCTCATATTCCATCTTTTCCGAAAGAGCGTCCGCCTTGTTCATGGGTGTTCTTTTTTCCTGCTTCCTGACCTCTTCCCGTTCAGGGATAAACTTGTCTTTTTGTTTGGTAGGCTTTGAATAGGTATCTTCTTCGTTACCACCCAAATAATATGAAAGGTCATACTCTTCTTCTGTTGTTTTCTTCTTTTCCATGTCTTTATCTCATTTTATGTTTAACTTGTTTTACCTTTATGGGATTGGTTTGTGTTTGTGACATCGTCAATGATAGGCTTTTCTGCTGTTCACGCACCCTGTGGATGTGATATTCGTTGAGGTCTTTGAAGTTCCTGTAATGCACGGACATATCATCTACCTTGAAACCAGCTTCCATAAAATCCTCCGTAGTTCTCCGTCCAGCTTCGTCATTGTCAAGGAAGGTACGAATGGAGGATACTTGCCTGTCATTGAGATAGCGAATGCTCCTTGCCACATTACTCACGGAGTTCATCACAAGGCAATGGCTGATGATTTCTTCTTTCATTGAAAGGAAGGATAGAAAGTCCATAAAACCTTCGAACACGCAGACCGGTTTCATTCTATCCGTTATCTTATCCGTGAACACGGGGGTAATATCCTTCGGAGCAATCGTTCCCTTGAAAGAGCCTTTATCCCGAAGTTCATAACCGCCCGATTGGTTGGCAAAACCT
>NZ_ADFQ01000010.1:0-16465 GCF_000177355.1 Prevotella amnii CRIS 21A-A | reverse complement strand
TATAATCTTCTGTGGTAAAATTTTCATCAGATGAACAGGAGTTAAAAGTAATAGACATAATAGTCAAAACCATAAAGTTAAAAAAGTTTATTCATAATAGATGTTTTAAAATGATTAGTATTATAAAAATAGAAAATACAAAAATAAATAAATAGCTTCTTATTGTCTTTTGTTTGAAGCATTCGACAATACTTTGAAAGTAAGAAATAATAAGAATAATATATAGAGGGAATGGCTCTATAATACTTCTTTCTCTAACAAAGGATTGTATTCCAGCAAGCAATACAAAGCAAGAATAAATTAGAAATATTATGATGTCTTTATAAGTTCTTTCCTTATTTTTATAAATATCATAAACTTGGAAAGGAAAAAGAACTATAATGTAGAACCAAACAACCCAATTATTTGAAATGTTAGCTAAAAATGTATTCATAAAATTGTAGGTTTGTAATTCTTGAATACAAAAATACAAAATAAAAAAGAAATCAAACATTTAGAACGATATTTAATTTCAAATTCTTTTATATCATTCATTAATGCTTATTATAGCATTATATAGGGAATCCTATACGCTCTTTTATTTTCCTTTCATTCCTTTTAGCTTAATAAACCTTGCAAGAGTATTCCTATCCACTTTGCAAATATTTGCTATTTTTCTAAGAGAAGTACCATTCTTTAATAGCTCTGATATGAGTGTTTCTTTGCCTGAAAGTTTGTATTTCTCAGGAGAATTTTTGCGACCTTTCGGACGACCAAGCTTTATTCCCTCTGCTCTTTTTCTCGCTAACGCCTCTTTAGTGCGCTGGCTGATGAGGTTACGCTCTATCTCTGCAGAGAGTCCGAAGGCAAAGGCAAGGACTTTGCTCTGAATATCATCTCCAAGGCGGTAGTTGTCCTTAATAGTCCATACTCGACACTCCTTAACCATACATATATTGAGAATTTCCATTATCATAAACAAGTTACGCCCAAGCCGAGACAACTCGCTACATATAATAATATCATCTTTACCTGCTTTCTTAAGCAACTTACCCAGCTGCCGTTTGGTATAATTCTTTGTACCGCTAATAGTTTCTTCTATCCAATCATTAACTAAAAGATTTCGTTGCTTGCAAAAATTGCTAATCTCAAAGCGTTGGTTTTCTACTGTTTGCTTATCGCTGCTTACTCTAATATATCCGTAAATCATAATTGTATGTGTGATAATTATTACTTTCACAAATATAAATGGATATTTGTGTTGTTCAATACCGAACCTCTTTCGTACATGGTATGTCTTTTGAGTAACGGCGAGGTCGAAGATCAAGTGTATGATAAGAGTGATACTGTAGATATAGTGAGCTTGCTTTAAGCGATTAATAGCTATATATACAATAAGGAAAAATGATCTATTTTGATAAAAAAGAATAGAGCTGTTGATTAAAAATAATTTATTTTTGATGTATTTTTAATCTATTTTTCAGAGAAAAATAATTTATTTTTTTCTTATAAATTATATCTTTTTCTGTCTTAATATCCTATTTTTTTAACATATATATTTGCTCGTTTATATGTTAATAAAGCAGCTTGCGTTCTAAGTATATTAATTCTTAATAGTAAAACTCTATCATTAAAAGATAATTTATACTAATTTATTTGTAAATTTGTAGGTATGGAAAAGAGAATAATTGAATCGCTTAAGAATTGTCCACTCTTTGTTGAGATGAATGAGATAGAGATCGAAATGACTCTTATCAATACTCCTTATAGTATTATTAATTTAGAGGCACATGATGTATATGCTTTGGCAGGAATGCCTTGTAAGTATGCAGATATTATTATATGTGGCACTTTGGTATGTCGTATGGCTTCGCTTTCAGGAAAACAGGTAGAGGTAAGTAAGCTGTCTGAAGGAAACATTATAGCTCCTGCACTTATCTTTGCTCAAAACAAGGAAATGCCTGTAAGTGTAGAAACTATTAGCCGTGTAAAAATTCTCAGGTTGCGCCCAGAAGAATTAAAAAAACTTATTGATAACGATGAGCATTTAAGAATGAATTTTATTAGAATATTATCTAATATAAATATGTTTCTCACTCAGAAAATAAAATTTTTAAGTTTGTTTACCATAAAGGAGAAAGTAGCATATCTCTTATTAGAGTGTGCAGGCGAGCAAGGTAGTAATAGCATACATCTTACACGTTCAAGAAAAGAAATAGCTGATTCTTTTGGTATTCAGAAGTTTTCTTTATTAAGAGTGTTATCTCATTTTGAGAAAGATGGTGCTATTACTATCAAAGGGAAAGATATTACTATATTAGATAAGAAAAAGATGCTAAAATAGTAATTTGATTATTGTATATCTGTTATAAGCATTATGTTATCTATAACGCATCTTTAATATAGTATATCTTTAGGGTTGCTAACAAAAGTGGTAGCTCCATGTTTTAAGAGAAAATCTTTATCTCTAAATCCCCACAGTACACTTATACAGGGAAGATTACAGTTTTTAGCAGTCATTATATCTACATCACTATCGCCAATATATACTGCTCCTTTGCGTGAAACTCCCAATTCTTTTAACGCTTCAAGAACAGTGTCAGGGGCAGGTTTCTTTTTTATTGTTTCACGTTCTCCAATTGCAACATCTATAGTATCAGAAAAGAAATGGCAAGCAAGGTTTTTTGTAGCTGTATAAAACTTATTGCTGACTATGGCAAGGTGCTTGCCACGCTGTTTAAGCTCTGTAAGTAGAGCAGGAATGCCATCGTAAGGGCGCGTAGTGTCAAGATTATGTTTTAAGTAATGTTGCCTAAAGTCAGCGTATGTTTGTTCAAATTTAGGGTTGTTTTCTCCATGCGGAATGGCACGCTGCATAAGTTTTTTTACACCATTTCCCACAAACATTCTAATATCTTCTAAAGAATGTTCAGCCATACCATTTTTATGTAAAGCATAGTTAGTACTTTTTGCAAGATCTTCAAGTGTACTAAGTAAAGTACCATCGAGGTCAAAAATATAAGTATCGTATTCTTTCATTTTTATGTCAATATTGTTTTTATAAGCTTATAGATTGCGAAATGTTGTTAAGTTATAATTGTTTTGCAGTACAAAATTAAGAAATAAATGATGAAATACTTATCTTTGCACATCTTTATTAAGAAATAAGAGAAGTAAAATGGGTAAAAACAAAAAGAAAAAAGGTTCATCACATTCAAAAATAGTATTACTATTTATTTTTTTGATTGTGATATTAGGAGTATATTCGGCATTTTTTTCAGGTATGTCGAATAATGGTAAGGTAAGTTATATTACAGTAGATAAAGATGATACTCCAGATTCTATTTTATATAAATTAAAGCCTAAAGTAACACATTATAGCTTAATAGCTTATAAGCAGTTGGCAAGGTTGGTGGGTTATGGCAATAATATTCGCACAGGTAGATATAAGATAGGTAATAGTGGAGCACTTATGACCTTTCGTCATATTCGCAATGGTATGCAAGCTCCAGTGAGTTTAACTATTAGAAGTGTGCGAACACTTGGCGATTTAGCTGATGATGTGTGCAAGCAGATGATGTTTACCCGTACAGAATTTATGAATAAGATAACAGATGCAGAGACTTGCAAAAAATATGGTTATACGCCAACTACTATTATTGCGATGTTTGTACCTAACACATACGATTTTTATTGGAACACTTCTTTAGACAAATTTCTTAATAAAATAAGCAATGGTAGTAAAAAGTTTTGGAATTTTAGTCGATTACAGAAAGCTAAACAGATGGGACTTACTCCAACAGAAGTAATTACCTTAGCAAGCATAGTAGATGAAGAGACTGATAATGTTGGCGAGATGCCTATGGTAGCAGGTATGTATATGAATCGTTATAAAAAAGGTATGCGTTTGCAGGCAGATCCTACAGTGAAATACGCTACAGGCAACTTTACAGCACATCGTATTTATGAAAAATGGACACTTACAGATAGCCCTTATAACACATATAGATATAAAGGCTTACCTATAGGACCTATCCGTATACCTTCTGTTGCAGCTATTGATGCAGTGCTTAATTACGTGCATCATGATTATATGTATATGTGTGCTAAAGAAGACTTTAGTGGTACACATAATTTTTCCAAAACTTATAAAGAACATCAAGTTAATGCTTCTAACTATGCAAAGGCTTTAGATAAGAAAGGTATTAATTAAGAAAGAAAAAGACTATATGGGAACTATTTTTTAAAAGAGTTCCTTATTCAAAACCAGTCGGTGAGAGAATAGTGCTTAGGAGCTTGCTATTATGTGTATATAAAAAAGCTAAGCTCCTATATTAGTTCTACTTTGTCTATATGTTGCTCTTTATCGCAATAATGACATTTCAATATACCTTTTTCTTTATTAACTACATTAAAAATAGTTTCCATAGGCTCGTTGTTTGTAATACACTTAGGATTATTACATTTTACAATGCCCCGAAGCTCGTCAGGAGTTACTACTTTTTTCTTTTCTACCACTTCATAGTCTTTAATGATGTTCAGTACAACATTAGGTGCTACTACTGATAAACGTGAAATTTCGTCATCTGTGAAAAACTTATCGCTTACCTTAATAATACCTTTTGAACCTACCATCTTCGATGAAAAGTTAAAGCCTATAGTAACAGGTGTGACGAGCTTCTGGAGCTGTAATAAGTTTACAACATGAAAAGTTTTTTCTGTTGGAATATGGTCAATAACAGTTCCGTTCTGGATAGCTGCTACGAGCCTTTCTTTTTTTGACATATTCTTTTCTGACATATTTCTTTCTTTTTACTTGATAATGGTTTTATCTTTACGTATATCTTCTAATGTAATTCCTAAGCAATGACAGTATATAGCCTCTCTGGCAAAGAGCCCATTTTTAGCTTGCTGTATATAGTAAGCGTGAGGATCGTTATCAACATCGTATGCTATTTCGTTAACACGTGGCAATGGGTGTAGTATCCTCATGTTATCACGTGCTTTCGAGAGCATATCTTTGCGTAGTATATAAATATTTTTAACCTGTTCATATTCCATTAGGTCAGAGAAGCGTTCCTTTTGTACACGCGTCATGTATAATATATCGGCATTAGCAATAATATCAGGAGTAAACTCTTCGTGTTCTATATATCTTATATTATGTTTTTTACAATAGGCCTTATACTCCAAAGGCATAGCTAACGCTTTAGGTGCAATAAAATGAAAAGTAGGGTTAAAGTGTCGCATTGCCATGATAAGGGAATGTACAGTTCTACCGTATTTTAAGTCGCCAACAAGAAAGATGTTAAGATTTTCGAGCCTACCTTGTGTTTGATAAATAGTATATAGGTCTAATAAGCATTGTGAAGGATGCTGATGTGCTCCATCGCCAGCATTAATAATAGGTACAGGAGCTATTTCTGACGCATATTGCGCGGCTCCCTCGATATAGTGTCGCATAACGATAGCATCTGCATAATTTGAAACCATTAATATAGTATCTTTGAGTGTTTCACCTTTACTAACGCTTGACACTTTAGCATCTGTAAAACCTATAACTTTAGCTCCGAGCCTATTGGCTGCTGTTTCAAAACTTAAACGTGTGCGTGTAGATGGCTCATAAAATAATGTTGCTACAACTCTACCTTTTAAAAGCTCACGGTTAGGATACTTCTCAAACTCTTGCGCCATTTCGATTAAGTGTAGTAGCTCATCTCGATTTAGCGTCTTAATGTTTACAAAATTATGATTTTCCATTAGTCAGATAACTATTTTTATTATATTCTGATGGTAAAGTTACAGAAAATCATTATACTATCAAACCTAAAATGAAGAAAAAATTCTATTTATCAAAAAAACTTTTATTTATTTTGCTCTTTCCTTATTTAGAGGTATCTTTGCATATATTTTCATTAATTCTATAGATAGGATTTTTAATGAGTTGATAAATGAGAAGGCATTTCGTACATATTCTTTGGGGGTTATTTATAGCCATAGTAAGCATAATATTTATATTCTTTATTTCAGTTTGGAATGGTTGGATAGGTTATATGCCTAAAATGGACGAGCTTTCAGACCCTATAGATAAGTTTGCTTCCCAAGTTTATTCTTCAGATCAGAAGCTTATTGGAACATGGAATCAAGATAATGCTAACCGCGTAGCTGTGGGTTATAACAGCCTTTCTCCACACCTTGTTCATGCTTTGGTTTCTACAGAAGACGAGCGCTTTTATGAACATTCTGGTGTTGATTTCATTGCTTTAGGCCGTGCAATAGTAAAGCGTGGTGTTATGCGTCAGCAGAATGCTGGCGGAGGCTCAACGATAACGCAGCAGTTAGCGAAGCAAATATTTTCTGAAAAGGCACATAGTAGTTTTGAGCGTTTGCTTCAAAAGCCTATAGAATGGATAATAGCGATAAAGTTAGAGCGTTATTTTACAAAAGAAGAGATAATAGCGATGTACTTTAATTATTTCGACTTTTTACATAATGCTGTAGGTATTAAGCGAGCAGCTAATGTTTATTTTGATAAAGAGCCTAAGAATCTTAATATATTAGAGGCAGCACTTTTAGTGGGTTTGTGTAAGAATCCATCTCTTTATAATCCTTTACGCCACCCAGATCGTTGCTTGGATAGGCGTAATACGGTTATGATGCAAATGGCAAAGTCGGGTTATCTTACGCATGATGAGTATTTAGAGCTATGTAGTAAGCCTCTTGGTATTCATTATTCTGCTGACAAGCCTGTTAATGGATCGGCTAATTATTTCCAATCATTCTTACGTAGGTATATGATGGCAGTAAAGCCTGAACGTGCAAATTATAAATCGTGGCGTATGCGTGACTTTGTTCTTGACTCTATAGCATGGGAACAAGATCCTTTATATGGCTGGTGTAATAAAAACTTCAAGCGTAACGGTGAGCCTTATGATGTTAATTCTG
This sequence comes from Prevotella amnii CRIS 21A-A, assembly GCF_000177355.1. Taxonomy (NCBI): domain Bacteria; kingdom Pseudomonadati; phylum Bacteroidota; class Bacteroidia; order Bacteroidales; family Prevotellaceae; genus Prevotella; species Prevotella amnii. The sequence goes on along the minus strand of NZ_ADFQ01000010.1, from coordinate 9,541 downwards.
ATGGGCTTCGTATTTATACTACTATTGATACACGAATGCAGCAATATGCAGAAGAAGCGGTACGAAAGCAAGTAGGTGGCAAACTTCAGACATTGTTTAATCAAGCAAGTAGATATAAAAAGAATGCTCCTTTTTCTTCAAATCTTTCTCGACGTCAGATAAAAGCAATATTAAATGCAGCTTGTTTGCGTAGCAATCGTTATATTACCTTAAAAGAGCAGGGAGCTACAGCAGACGAGATAAAACGTAGTTTTCGTACTCCTCATGAAATGACTATTTTCACTTATCATGGCGATGTTGATACTGTAATGACTCCAATAGATTCTATTCGTTATTATAAATCATTTCTCCGTTCAGCTTTTATGAGTATGGATCCTAAAACAGGTGCAGTAAAAGCCTATGTGGGTGGTATTGATTATCAGCATTTTAAATATGATATGGTTATGGGCGGACGACGTCAGGTAGGCTCTACTATTAAGCCTTTTCTATATGCTTTAGCCATGCAGAACGGCATGACACCATGCTCTACAGCACCTAATATACAACGTACTTATGGTGGCTGGACTCCTCGTAATGGCTCACGCGCTCGTTATGGTCAAGAAGTATCTTTAAAGTGGGGATTACAACAGTCGAATAACTGGATTTCTGCTTATTTAATAAATCTTTTAGGAGCATCTCAATTTGTGAATATTTTGCATGATTTTGGTCTTAATAATCCTGATATAGATAAGAATGCTTCGCCAGTTCTTTGTCTTGGACCTTGTGAAGTTTCAGTGGGTGAGATGACAAGTGCTTATACTACTTTTGCAAATAATGGTATTCGTTGTGCTCCATTATATGTAACAAAGATAGAAGATAGTCATGGCAATGTGTTAGCAAAGTTTCAACCACTTATGACAGAGGTTATATCTTCTGCCTCTTCTAATCAGATGTTAGAAATGCTTATATCTGTAGTTAATGGAGGAACAGCTCGCCGCTTACGTAGCTATCTTAATTATACAGGTGATATAGGAGGTAAGACAGGTACTACTAATAACAATTCTGATGGCTGGTTTATGGGTATAACTCCAGAGCTTGTTAATGGTTGTTGGGTAGGTGGAGAAGATCGTGATATCCGCTTTGAATCTACTGCACTTGGACAAGGAGCCTCTACAGCTCTTCCTGTTTGGGCATATTATATGCAACTTATTTATGCCGATAAGCGTTTGGGATATCATTCTTCTGCAAAATTCAAATTTCCTCCAAACTTTAATTCATGTGCAGTTACTGATACTGTTAGTATTAATGGTATTCAGGAAGAATATTTTTGATGAATATAAAGAGGTTATTTCTTATAATACATTTAAGGGTATAAAATTTATTTTTTATCAAATTTATAAATGCTTATATAACTTACATATTAATATTACAAACCATTGAACGCAAAAGAACTATTAGATAATGCTCTTGGGCATTTAAGAAAAAAAAATATTAGTAGAGCAATAAGTTTACTAGATCTATTATATAAAGAGCAACCATCATTATTGGGTTGTGATGAGTTTGAGAACATAAAGGTGAGCTTTGGCTTATTGCTTGAATATATGCAGAAGAATGTTGAAGATCCTCATCGTGATGACCTTTATATAACCTTGTTGCAGCGATTATATGCTGTTACAGCTAATTTAAAGGTTAGCTGGCATTGTAAGCACACCCCTATATATATTGATTCTTTTCGTAAAAGCAATCATTTAAATACAAGTTATGACTTTTTACGTACTGTTTTAGAGGAGTTTGTTTCTGATGTAGCATTGTTATCATTAAAGGAAGATGTAGTTAGGAAGCAAAAACAAGAAGAGCTTTACGAAAGGCATCTTGTTTTTATAGACAGATTATTTAGTACTATTATTATTTCTTTGCAATGGAATGATGACGAACGTGATTTTTATGAGAAACTTCTCTTAGCACCAACTATAGATGTAATTGATCAACAGATTATCATAGCAGCTGTTATGATGAGTGGTATGAATCAGTTTGATGTAAACAAGTTTAAATTGCTTGTAAACATTTATAGCAAAGCTACAGAAGAAGGTGTACGTCAGCGAGCATTAGTAGGCTGGGTTCTTATGCTCAGTGAAGAAGGTTTTATATATAATGAGTATAAAAAAATCATAGAAGATCTTTGTTGTAATAAAAATATAGCAAAGACTCTTTATGAGCTTCAGATACAATTTCTTCTTAGTAAAGATGCTAAAAAAGATAATGCTGCTATAGAACGAGATATTATGCCAGATATAATTAAAGCTCAAAATCTACAGAGCGACAGAATAGGCATTAATCTCGAAAATAAAATTAGCGAGGACGATATCTTTAATGCACATGCAGAGGAAGAAATGATGGAAAAGATGGAGGATAAGATTAATAAGATGGGAGAGATGTTCAGAAATGGCTCAGATGTTTATTTTGGAGGATTTCGCCAGATGAAATCTTTTCCCATTTTTCGTTCTATAGTAACATGGTTTTCTCCATTTTATGCAGAACATCCAGGACTTAGGCAGGTGTGTGAGAAGGTAGGAGCTGATAAGATAATAGACACATTAGTTAAGAACGGAGCTTTCTGTGAGTCGGATAAATATTCATTTACTTGTGCTTTGGGAGCTGTTATTGATAGGATTCCACCTCAGATGAAAGAGGCTCTTTATAGTAATGCTACTTTGATGCCATTGGGCGGATTAGATGTAGAACATTTATGCGCACCAGCTTACATTCGTAGAATGTTTATACAAGACCTTTATAGATTTTTTGAGTTATTTCCAAATTTAACAGGTATAGTTAATCCTTTTAATCAGATAAAAGTTACATTAGAATCGCCAAATATTCTGTTCTTTATAAATAAAGTTTTTGAGAAGACAGGGTTAGATGCTTATAAGCTAAAAGTTGCTTTCCAGCTTTATAAACGTAAAATGAAGTATGAGACAAGTAGCTTACTACGCACCTTTAAAGAAGAAAAGTCAGATTATTATGCTCTTTCAGCTAAGGCAGCTCTACCTATGGTGAATTTTAATGATTTCACCAAGGCAATAGCATTAGATCCATCTAACGAGTGGGCTTTAGAAGGATATGCTAAAGGTCTGTTATCTGTTTCTATGTATGATAAAGCAGAAAAACTTTATCTTCAACTAATGAAAGAACATCCTGATAATTTATCATATACACTTAACTATACACTATGTCTTTTGAATTTAGACAAATTGGAAAAGGCAAAGAGTATGATATTTAAGGTATATTATAAATATGATACAAATAAAAATGTAAAGCGACTATTTGCGTGGATAATGCTTAAAGATGATAATATAGAAAAAGCATATAATGTATATACAGAATTATTAGAAATGCCCTCTGTAAAGGCTGAAGATTATCTTAATGCTGGTTATTCAAGGTGGTTTAAAGGCGATATAGATGAAGCTTCTAAATTATTTAAACGTTGGGCTACACATGTTAATCAATCGGAAACATCATTAGATCGTGAATTTGCGCGTGATAAAGATTTACTCGACAAATATGGTATATCAGACGTTTCTAAAATATTGATGCAAGCACTGGTAGAAAAATAAAATAAAAATAAATTTGCTCACTTTTATTTTATATTGTACCTTTGTATCGCATTTGAGTATTGGTAGCTGTTTCGGATTAAGATAAAGAACGTCTGAGTGATAACGCAGCACACTCTTATAAATTTTTATCGCCGATATGGCTCAGTTGGTAGAGCAACGCATTCGTAATGCGTAGGTCCCGGGTTCGAGTCCCGGTATCGGCTCATATTGCGGAATTAGCACATCGGTAGTGCACGGGCTTCCCAAGCCTGGGAGGCGGGTTCGATTCCCGTATTCCGCTCAAGATTGAAAACGATTTCCTATATTTAGGAAGTCGTTTTTTTAATTTTATTTTCTTACTTTTGTAGTCTATAAAAAAGAAATATAATAATTAATATAAGACAAACCAAAACATCATGGAACAGTTATTAATAAATAGTTATGATGAGTTTGCATCATATTTAGGTAAGAAGTTAGGTGAGAGTGAGTGGCTTGCAGTAGATCAAGATCGTATAAATCTTTTTGCTGATGCTACTCTTGATCATCAATGGATACATGTAGATACAAAGCGTGCTAATGAGGAGTCGCCTTATCATAGTACTATAGCGCATGGCTATCTTACATTGTCATTACTACCATATATGTGGAATCAGATTATTAAGGTTAATAATCTGAAGATGATGGTAAATTACGGTATGGATAAAATGCGTTTTGGCAATCCTGTTATAACAGGATCACGTATAAGACTTGTTGCAACTCTTGATACAATAGAAAATCTTCGTGGTATTTGTCGTGCAGGTATTAAATTTCAGATAGAAATAGAAGGACAGCGCAAGCCTGCATTAGAAGGAATAGCAACATTTTTATATTATTTTGCCTAAAATATTATCTTTATTATTTATAGATATTTTAGTAAAATATATTTTTTAGGCTTGTGCAAATTTATGATTAAAACAAATGTGTTAAAATAAAATAAGCCCCTTATATCTTTTATAATTTACGATATAAGGGGTTTGCTGTGATTTTATATTATACTTAATTATATATCTTCGTTTTCTTCTGTTTTTTTTCGTGGACCTCTACGCTTCTTAACCTTATCTTCAGGAAGATCTACCTTAACTCCAGCAAGTTCGGGATCTATTAAGATTCTGCCACAATATTCACAGACAATAATCTTCTTGTGCATCTTAATGTCTAATTGTCTCTGAGGTGGAATCTTATTAAAGCAGCCTCCACACGCATCACGTTGCACATAAACGATACCTAAACCATTGCGAGCTCCTTTACGAATGCGTTTAAAGCTGCGAAGTAGTCCGGGTTCGATCTTTGTTTCAAGCTCACTTGCTTTTGACTTTAGTTCAGTTTCTTCTTCACGAGTCTCCTGCATTATGTCATCGAGCTCGTTACGTTTATCATTTAAAGCATGTTGCTTGTTATCAAGCTGTTCATGTGTTGTTATAAGATCTGCTTGTTTCTCTTCTACTTTAATTTGCGCCTCTTTTATTTTTTTGTTACAAAGCTCAATTTCCAATGTTTGGAACTCTATCTGCTTTGTTAAAGAATCGTATTCACGATTATTAGCAACAGTTTCTAACTGTTGGTTGTAACGTTTAAGACTAGCTTCTGCTTCAATGATCTCTCCTTTTTTCTGTGTAATAGAGTGTTGGAAATCTTTTATGTCTTGTTCTATTTTTTCTATACGAGTATGAAGTCCTTCAAGGTCGTCTTCTAAATCACGTACTTCAAGTGGTAGCTCTCCTCGCAATGCACGCTTTTCATCAATGGTAGACAAGGTTTGTTGCAATGCAAAAAGATTTTTTAGTTTATCTTCCACTGGTAACTCCTTAAGATCTTTTTTTGCCATAATTGTTATTTATATATTAATTTTGTTATTTTGTTTTTGTTACAAGTAGATAATAGGATTAGTATTTATATTAGATAGATAGCATTTTACCTTAGAGCAATCTCTCTCTATGATAGCTTTAAATATTTCAACAGTAAATTGCTCACTTTGATAATGTCCAATAGCGCAAAGTTGTATTGTTTGCTCATAACCAAAAAAATCATGGTAACTTATTTCTCCGGTAACAAACGCATCAACCCCAGCTTCTACGGCATCTTTTATTAGGAAAGCTCCTGAACCACCACAAAGGGCAATAGTTTTTATGTTACGCCTTAACAGTTGATTTGCTTGAAGACACTCTACTTTAAAACATTTTTTAAGCAATATAATAAAATCGTCAGCAGCTAAAGGAACAGGAAAGTCTCCTATAATACCATCTGAGGCATAAGTTATTTTACCATTAATATTATTAGCTACTTGTTTTGTTTTTCCAAATGTTCGAAGATTAGTTAAATGGAGTTTTTCGGCTATTTTATTATTTACTCCTCCCCATACAGCATCCATATTAGTGTGCATGGCTACTACTGTAATACCATTTTGTATAGCTTTTATAATTGTGCGTTGCACATAAGTTTCAGTAGTTATATGAGCTAATTTGTGAAATATAAGAGGGTGGTGGGCTACAATAAGATTGCATCCCTTATATATAGCCTCATCTATGATAGGCTCTGTTACGTCAAGACATAATAAAACCCCTGAGACATCCACGTCTGTTAATCCTATTTGTAAGCCAGCATTATCGTAGCTTTCTTGCAATGGCAGAGGTGCGAATTGTTCAAGGGCGTTAATAACTTCCTTTATTTTCATGCTATGCATAAAATTATTTAGAATACAAAGGTATATATTTTATAGCATATTGCCAACAATTATGCTAAAAGGTTACTATATTATAGTAGCTATTTAATATTATTTAAAACAGATATTTTCTTTTTGTATGGGGATTTTATATTTATATGATTGTTATATTTTTATTTCGGTTATATTTTGTGCTTATATATTTTTTTTATACTTTTGGTTTCTTAAAATATTTTATTGGCAAATTAGTTTTGTCATGAGGGTATTGTTATATTTATCATGTTAAGATTGAAGATGCGTCAAATTATAAATCATTTTACAGATGATGACCTGTATAAGTTATCAATGTGTTGTGCTGTTATTGACAACTATCCGCGTGCTCAAGTGCGTTATCAGTTTGTAGACCGTGACGACACAATTTATCCTTTCGGGTTTGCTGAAGAGGTTCGACATCAAATAGAATTATTAGAAAATATAGTTATTAGTGATGAAGAGATAGAATTTATGAAGCGTAAATGTACCTTTTTACCCGAATGGTTTTTAACTTATCTAAGAGGTTATCGTTTTGATCATAGATGGGTAAAGGTATGGCAAACTGAGGAGGGCTATTTACATATTGAGTTTGAAGGTCTTTGGGCAGATACTATATTGCTAGAGGTAAAGGTACTTGCAATCATTTCAGAATTGTATTATATATTTAATGGTCAAGCAGAAGAACTTGATTATAAAGAGTTATATAATAAAACATACCATAAGGCAGAGCGTTTATTAGAAGCTGGCTGTGTTTTTTCTGATTTTGGAACTCGCCGTCGTGCAAGTTTGGTAGCAGAAGATACAGCTATTAAAGCTCTTAAAGATTGCGCTAATAGTAGGTTATGGACAGGAAAGTTTGTTGGTACAAGTAATGTTTATTTAGCTATGAAGCATGATATAACCCCTGTTGGAACTATGGCTCATGAATTTATTTGTGCTATAGGAGGTATGTTTGGACCTCAGATGGCTAATCATATTGCAATGGAAGCTTGGAGTCATACTTTTCGTGGTGCCTTAGGAACTTTCCTTTATGATTCTTTTGGATGGGATATATTTTCTTATAATTTTGCGGAAAATTTTGCTCAGATGTTTAAGGGTTTGCGTGTAGATTCTGGTGATAATTATGATCAGTTAGATAAGATCTGTGCAAAGTATAAATCACTTGGCATTGATCCTAAAACAAAACAAGTTGTTTTTTCTAATGCATTAGATACTGATAGCGTTATAGAGTTAAATAGAGTAGCATGCAAGCGAGTTATTCCATCTTTTGGGATAGGGACTCATTTTACAAATGATTTTGCAGGTGTAAAGCCTCGTAATATTGTTATAAAACTTGTTGCAGTAAAAATTACAGAGTCTTGGCCGTATTTTAACGATACGTGTAAAATTTCAGAGGATAAAGGAAAACATACAGGGAAGCCAGATGTGATAGAGAGATTTATGAAATTAATACATTTTCAGGAGTAATTAGAAGAAGATAATGACTTTTATTAAAGATGTAAAATAATATAAATAAAAGCAATAGCTATTTATTTTTAATACAATATCTATATATAAATGCGCACATTAATTATTGATAATTACGATTCTTTTACTTGTAATCTTTTTCATCTGTTACAGTTAGCTGCCCCCAAAAATGAAACTTTTGAAGTATTAAAGAACGATGAAGTTTGCTTTTCTAAATTGCATAAATATCATCGTATCGTTGCATCTCCAGGACCGGGCTTACCTTGTGAAGCTGGTAGCCTGTTGAAAATATTTACAAAGATAGAGGATAGAGTTCCTTATTTGGGGGTATGTTTAGGGCATCAGGCATTAGCTGAGGCATATGGAGCAAGGTTATGTCAGTTACCCATCCCTGTTCATGGAGGTACATCACAGGTTGTCATTAATAATAAATCTTCTATTTTTAAGCATTTGAATAGTTATATAATAGTAGCACGTTATCATTCATGGGTTGTGGAAAGGAATAGTTTACCATGTTCGTTTGAAATTATTTCAGAAACTAAAACGGGTATCATCATGGGATTGCAACATCGTAATGCGCCTTTGTATGGTGTTCAATTTCACCCAGAGTCGTTTATGACTTCATGTGGATTACAAATACTTCAAAACTTTTATAATCTATGAAAATAGAGAGACCAGAGATTGTTGTGAAAGAGATGAATCGTTGTGCAGCAAGTAAAATTCCTTTTCTTTTTGCTTTCGACTTTGAGATAGATAATGCTTTTTTTATAGAAAACCCTCTTGAACAGCAAAAGGTTCTTTTTCGAACACCTTTGGGAGGTAATAGTCTTGTTAAAAATAAACATATAAAAGATTGTCTTATAGCGAAACCAATAAGTTTTAAAACTTATAAAAAACGTTTTGATATTGTTAGTGAAGGTTTATATCGTGGCGACTCGTTTTTAACTAATCTCACAGTGCAAACACCTATTACTTGTAAAACTTCGTTGCTTGAAATATTTGAAACATCAAATGCTCCTTATTGTCTCTTTGTGCCTAAAAAGTTCGTATGTTTTTCTCCTGAGATATTTGTGCGTATAAATGGTAATACAATTTCTACTTTTCCAATGAAGGGAACAATAGATGCTACTGTAAAAAATGCTAAAGAAACTATTCTTAATAATCCTAAAGAGGCAGCAGAACATGTTACTGTAGTAGACCTACTTCGTAATGATTTAGGATTAAATGCCAATGATATAAGAGTGGTAAAATATAGATATATAAATAAAATAGATACTTTTCAACGTTCTATTTTGCAAGTCAGCAGCGAAATAAAAGGTACACTTGAAGATGATTGGCAAACACGATTGGGGGATATTATTTTATCTATGTTACCAGCAGGCTCTGTTTCAGGTGCCCCGAAAGTTGCTACTACTAAGATTATACGAAAAGCAGAACAAGGTCAAAAGCGTGGGTTTTACACAGGTGTTTTTGGATATTATGATGGGAAACGTGTAGATAGTGGTGTGTTAATCAGATATATAGAGGAAATAGAAGGAAAATATTTCTTTCGTAGTGGTGGTGGCATTACCGTGAATAGTAGTTGTATATCAGAATACAATGAAGTAATTGAAAAGATTTATATCCCAAGATAATGGCTTTATTATTTAAAGTGTATACTAATATTATTAATAATATATAAAAGCAATGATAACAGTAGTAGTTCCTATATATAATGTAGAGAAAGTTTTAAATTATTGTCTATCAAGTATTCAGAAACAAACATATACTAATA
>NZ_ADFQ01000011.1:0-11279 GCF_000177355.1 Prevotella amnii CRIS 21A-A | reverse complement strand
TAATTTTATAAATAGAAAAAAAGGCTGATTCTAATTAAATAGGATTCAGCCTTTTTGTAAAATATAAATAAAATGGGGAGTAGAGCTTTTACAAGTCTACTCCCCATTTTCTATTGTAATAATATATTTTCTCTTATAACCTAATATGAGTAAAAATCATATTAATTCTTAAAAACAAGTGCCTCATTATAATAGTCTATATTAATAGGCTTTTCTCTATTAACAGTACCAGCTAAGATAGATTTGCTTAAATCATTGAGTACATAGTGCTGTATAGCTCTTTTTACAGGGCGTGCTCCAAACTCTGGATCATATCCAATTTCTGCAAGATGTTTTACAGCTGGCTCTGTCCATGTTAAAACAAGTCCTTGCGGCATTAGCATCTCCTTAGCACGTTCTAACTGTAACCTTACTACACCAGCAATCTGCTCTTGTGTGAGTGGTAAGAACATTATAGTTTCGTCTATACGATTTAAGAATTCAGGTCGTATAGTTTGTTTTAACATATTCATAACCTCAGTCTTTGTATGTTCTATAACTTGTTCTCTATTATCCTCTCTCAGTTCTTGGAATTGCTGCTGTATGTATTGTGAACCAAGGTTTGAAGTCATAATGATAATAGTGTTTTTAAAGTTTACCGTGCGTCCTTTGTTATCAGTAAGTCTACCATCGTCTAATACTTGTAACAATATATTGAACACATCTGGGTGAGCTTTTTCTATTTCATCAAATAAGACCACAGAGTAAGGTTTACGCCGTACAGCTTCGGTAAGTTGTCCACCTTCATCATAACCAACATATCCTGGAGGCGCGCCTATTAGTCGAGAAACACTAAACTTTTCTTGATATTCACTCATATCAATTCTTGTCATCATTGTTTCGTCATTGAAAAGATAATCAGCTAATGCTTTAGCTAACTCTGTTTTACCTGTACCAGTAGTACCAAGGAATATAAACGAAGCAATAGGCTTTTTAGGATCTTGTAATCCGGCACGTGATCTACGAACAGCATCAGCGACAGCAGTAATAGCTTCTTCTTGTCCTATTACACGTTTATGTAGTTCTTCTTCAAGGTGAAGTAGTTTTTCACGTTCGCTTTGCATCATACGTGTAACTGGTATACCTGTCCATCTGCTTACTACTTCTGCAATATCATCAGCGGTAACCTCCTCTCTTACCATAGCTTCATTACCTTGTGCCGATAATAATTGCTTCTTTATATTCTGGATATTATCTTCTAATGCTTTTAGTTTAGAATATCTAATTTCAGCAACACGTTCGTAATTTCCTTCACGTTCTGCACGTTCAGCCTCATACTTTAAATGTTCTATTTCTTGTTTATCTTGTTGTATTTTATTAACAAGTGCACGTTCGTTTTCCCATTTAGCTCTAAAGCTATGTTCTTGCTCTCTAAGTTCTGCAATATCTTTATCTAAAAGAGCCATCTTGTCTTCATCGTTTTCACGCTTAATTGCTTCACGTTCTATTTCTAATTGTTTTAATCGACGAGTAATTTCATCTAACTCTTCAGGAACAGAATCGCGTTCCATACGTAGCTTTGCAGCAGCTTCGTCCATAAGATCAATAGCTTTATCGGGTAGGAATCGATCAGATATATACCGCTCAGAAAGCTTTACTGCAGCGATACAAGCATCATCTTGTATACGTACCTTGTGGTGATTTTCATAACGTTCTTTTAAGCCACGTAGAATAGAGATAGCATCTAACTCTGTAGGTTCATCTACCATAACAGTTTGGAAACGACGCTCTAAAGCCTTATCTTTTTCAAAATATTTTTGATATTCATTTAAAGTAGTGGCTCCAATAGCTCTTAACTCGCCACGAGCAAGTGCTGGTTTGAGAATATTAGCAGCATCCATGGCTCCTTCACCACCACCTCCAGCTCCTACTAAGGTGTGTATTTCGTCTATAAAAAGAATTATATTACCATCGCTGTTGGTAACTTCCTTAATAACAGATTTTAAACGTTCTTCAAACTCTCCTTTGTATTTTGCTCCAGCTATAAGAGCACCCATGTCAAGAGAATAAAGCTTTTTATCTTTTAAGTTTTCAGGAACATCTCCACGCACTATACGTTCAGCCAGTCCTTCTACAATAGCAGTTTTACCAGTTCCTGGCTCACCTATTAATATAGGATTGTTTTTTGTACGGCGAGATAATATCTGAAGTACTCTTCTAATTTCCTCATCACGACCAATTACAGGATCTAGCTTACCATTACGAGCATCTTCTACTAAGTTGTGAGCATATTTTTCAAGTGATTGATAGTTTTCATCTCCACTCTGTGATTGCACTTTCTGTCCTTGACGCAACTCATTAATAGCTTTTTTAAGTTCTTTTTCGGTGCACCCAGCATCTTTTAAGATTCGTGCAGCTGTGCTATTTACTGTAAGTAGAGCTAAGAGTAAAGGTTCTATACTTATAAATTCATCGCCCAGCTGTTGTGATATTTCTGTAGCTTTTTGTAAAACCTTATTAGTATCTGATGAAAAATAAGGCTCTCCTCCTTGTACTTTTGGCAAGTGTTGAATCTCACTATTTACAGCCATTGCAATGTTCTGAGGAGTTACACCAATTTTCTGAAACACATAGTTAGTAACTTCTTTTCCTTTATCTATAGCTCCTGCTAAAAGATGTAAAGGTTCTATTATTTGCTGACCATGTTGCTGTGCAATGTTAACAGCACTTTGGATAACTTCTTGCGCTTTAATAGTAAATTTGTCAAATGTCATATTTTTATCTCCTTTCTTTACATTCTATATAAATTTATAGCGGTTGTATTTATACTTTTCTAATTATTTTTATTGTTCTGTTTATCATAAGATCAATTTATGTGCCGATCTTTTATATATGCCACTATGACATGTGTTATATGTCATTATGACGTTTATTTTAGTTTTATTTTTCTGTTTATAATATTGCAAAAATCTAAATCACTTATAATTATAAGCTATATCGTTATGGAGTTATCTTTAATTTATATATCTTTGCATGTTATAGTTAACATTTAACAAACAGGAGTAAACTTTTTTACTCTGACTCTGATAATTTTTGCGTATAAACAAAAACAAAGAATAAATGAAACGAATAATTAGTATATTTATTTTTACTTTAATATTATCGAATATTACATATGCACAAAGCTATAGCTCGCTTTGGAAACAGGTAGACATTGCTATGGAAAAAGATTTTCCTAAAACACAGATAAAGAAACTTGAGGAAATTGCAATAAAAGCCAGAAAGGAAAAGAGCTATGGTAATCTTTTAGCAGCAGAGCTCTTTTTAACAGGAACGAAAATAAAGTTATCTCCTGATTCATTAGAGAAAGAGCTTGCTCGTATTAAGTCTTTTGCCTTGCAAGCAGAAAAGAGTGATAAGGTGCTTGCAGCTATATATTATTGTGCAATAGGTAAGATAGAGCAGAACAATATCACACGAAGCGATGAGGATAACAAAGCTTTAGCAAAGGTATATTTTGACAAAGCAATGGCTTATAAAGATTTGCTTGGCAGGGAGAAATTAGATTATTTCATTCCTTTTATAAAAAAAGGTGCTGATGATAATATTTTTAATAATGATCTTTTACATGTAGTAGGTTTTGAAGCAGAGGCTTATCATGAGTTAGAAAAGTATTATCTGGCTCATAATAATCGTTCAGCTGCCTGTTATGCGGCATTTAAGGCTTTAGAAAAAGATGAAGATATAGTAGAAGATGTAGATTCTTTACTTACAAAGTATGGTGATCTGGACATAGCAGGCGAACTGGCAAAAGTAAAGTACGAAAACTTTTCTAATGAAACAACAGATAAAGAACGTTTCGATTTTGTACAAAATGCTCTTAAGAAATATGCGTCTTGGAAAGGAATAAATTATTTTAGAGCAGTCCTCCATAATTTGCAGAGCTCTAAAATAGAAACAAATGATATTCCTATTAACACTTATACTCGTCCTCAGGGGCAATATGTTAAGATTAGTTTGCGTAATGTATGCGATCTTAAGATAGATATTATTAAAACGACACTTACCGGAGAAACCTATAATACAGATATAGATAAAAAAAATATGGAGTATTATGCAAAGAAAATTGTTCCTAAAAGTGCGATTACCATTAAGCGACAGTATACTATATTACGTCCAGCTTATGAAAACTTTGAGGACTCTGTTCTTTTTCCTAAGTTATCTCCTGGGGTGTATATTGTTAGGATTTCTTCGCCATCAGCAAAAATTTCTGCAAAGGAAGAGCTACTTTATGTAAGTAATCTGGTATTACTTGCAGAGAAACAGGCTAATAATAAATATCGGTATGTGGTAGTAGATGCTGTCAATGGGCAACCTGTAGAAGGCGCAAAGATAAAGTTGTTTGGTGATGTTTATGAAAAAAGAAGTACTCCTAAAATAACCCTTCTAACAGATAAGAAAGGAGAAGCTTTCTATATAACTAATAAAAAAGCAGAGTGTGGATATACCTATGTATCAACATCAACAGATAAAGGCTTTTGCAAAGCATGGGTATTACCTTCTTTTTATTATTCTAAGAGCAATTCTGCTGGTAATAAATATCTTCTTATGACAGATCGTGCTATTTATTGTCCAGGACAAATTGTGCATACTTCGATAGTAGCCTATTCTGATTCCTTAGAGGGATTAAAGCGTAAAGTGATACCTAATCATAAATTTAGCTTGTCGCTTCGTGATGCTAATTATCGTGAAATAAGCAAGAAAGAAGTGATAACAGATGAGTTTGGCACAGCTACAACCGATTTTATCTTACCTATAAAAGGTTTGACAGGCTGTTTTTATATAAGTGTAGATGGCAATAGAACTTATGAAACTACTATTCGTGTAGAGGAGTATAAGCGTCCAACTTTTAAAGTAGGTTTTGAGGATTATAAAGAAAAGTATGCTCCAGGTGATACCATTACATTAAAAGGTTATGCTAAAACTTATGCAGGTGTAAGTTTACAAGGTGCTAAAGTATCTTATAAAGTATTACGAAAGAAGGCTATTTGGTGGTATTGGGGCAATAGTGATAATGAAGCTCAAGTGCTAAGCAGAGGTAAAGTTACTACTGATACAAATGGCTGTTTTGAGGTAAAAGTACCTTTTATATTACCTAAGAATGTAATGGATAAAATAGTAAGAGGTATGCGTGTAGATGCCAATTACTATACCTTTGAGGTCAGAGCAACCGTTACTGATCAGACAGGAGAAAGTCAAGAAGTAGAGCAGAGTTTACCTATTTCTACTAAGGCTACTGTTTTTACTTGCGATATTCCAAAGCAAGTAGTTGATACTTATGCGTTATCTTTCAAGCTAAATTATATTAATGAGGCAGGTAAAAGGGTAGAAAGCATGGCTCGATATATTATTCTCCCGAAAGATAGCAAGCAGCAAAAAACAAGCAGTGTTGATAATTATACTACGATAAAGACTAATGAGACTGTGAAAGTAAAAGGGCTTTCTTCTGGTATCTATCGCCTACATGCTATCTGTGGAGCAGATACATTAAATAAAGATTTTGTCGTTTTTTCTCTAAAGGATAAGCGTCCTGTAGAAGATACACACGATTGGTTTTATGTAAGTGATAGTAGTTTTCCGCATGATGGATCGCCTGTGTATGTGCAAGTAGGATCTACCGATAAAGATGTACACGTTATTTATTCTATTTTTGCAGGAAATAAATTGATAGAACAAGGATATTTTGACCAATCGAATGCCAATAATACGCGTGCCTTTACTTATAAACCAGAATATGAAAATGGCTTATTTCTCCATTATATTTGGGTAAAAGATGCAAAGGTATATGAACATAGTGCTACTATTATGCGTCCGATACTAGATAAGACACTGACTTTAAAATGGAAAACCTTTAGGAACAAGCTCTCTCCTGGACATAAAGAAGAGTGGATTTTATCAGTAACCCGTCCAGATGGGACGCCTGCGAATGCACAGTTAATGGCAACTTTATATGATAAAAGTCTTGATCAGATATTAGATAACTCATGGCATGAGTTACCAAAAATAAGTCTTACTATGCCATATGTTAATTGGTTTTCTTCAGATTATAATACATCTTATATTATTGCAAATAAGAGAGTTGCAACTATTAATGTCCCGAAGATAAACTTGGCAGCATTTAATCAAAAGTATCTATCAGCGTTTGAAAGGTCTTATCCAGATATTTTTATGTGTGAAAAACTATCTTTAGAATCGGTTTATGATGAGGTAGCACCAGTAGGACGTAGTAGAGGTACTGTGAAATTTACAGCTCCTGTTATAAAGAAAGAAATGAAAGGCTTTACAGATACTAATGTTGCTGAAAAGGATAATAATGATAAAGCTCCTGTGCTGTTCAGAAAGAATTTAAATGAAACTACTTTCTTCTATCCTCAGTTAGTTACTGATAAGAATGGTAATGTAAGCATACACTTTACTTTACCAGAGAGCTTGACAACATGGCGCTTTATGGGCTTTGCTCATGATAAGGAGATGAACAATGGCTTGCTTACCGATGAGGTTGTTGTCTCAAAATCTTTAATGATACAGCCAAATTTACCACGTTTTTTGCGTGTAGGAGATAAGGCTATAATATCTGCACGTATAGTGAAAAGAGTAGAGAAAGCATTACAAACAAAGGCTGTTCTCTCATTAATAGATCCTGTTACGGGGCAAGCTATTTATACCGCATCTCGGCAAGTTAGCATAAAAGCAGATAATACTACTTCGGTATCATTTGAAATTAATGATGATGCTATAGAGCGTTTTTCAAAGAAAAAATTAGCAAACTATACTTTATTAATTGTTCGTATCACTGTAGAAGCAGATGGATTCTCAGATGGAGAGCAGCAGTATCTTCCTGTTTTGCCTAATAAAGAGTATGTTATTAACACTTATCCCATTACAATGATTGGTAATAATATAGAGCAGGTAGAGCTTGATAAGTTATATCCTAAAAAGAAATTAAGCGATGCAAAACTAACCATCGAATATACTAATAATCCATCATGGCTTATGATTGAAGCTTTGCCTTATATGTCTAAAGTGTATAGCGATGATGCTATTAGCCTGATGACAGCTTATTATGTTAATGCTTTAGGTAAGCATATCATAATGCAATCGCCAAAGATAAAGCAAACAATAGATTTGTGGAAACAAGAAATAGATAAAGATAAGGCTCTTACTTCAAATCTAGAGAAGAATGAAACACTGAAGAAGTTAGTGTTAAATGAGACCCCATGGGTACTGAATGCAGAAAAGGAAAGTGAGCAAAAGCAAATGTTAGTAAAATTCTTTGATGAGAATGCTTTGCAGCATAAGCAGCAAAGCTATATTGCTCAGTTATATAAGCTACAGAATAAAGATGGCTCTTTCTCTTGGTTTGCAGGTATGAAAGGCAGCATTTATATGACTGTTTATATAGTAAAAGAGCTTATTCGCCTACAAATCTTAATGGGGAAAGAGGCTTTTACCAATCAAGAAACAGCTTTATTGTTAAAAAACGCCTTTGCCTATCTTGATCGTGAGGTAGGAAAAGAGGTAAAAGAGATGCAGCGTACAGATAAGAAAGACCATGAATTGTTCTTCATAAGTGATGACATTTGCGATTATATTTATGCCAGCGCATTAGCTAAACGCCCAATAACATCAAACATAACCTATTTACTTAATAGATTATCTAAGAAGTCCACCAACCTAACTGTTTATGGAAAGGCTAACATTGCTATTATTTTTAGCATGTATGGAAGAATCCAAAAAGCTAATGAATATTTGCAAAGTATAAAGGAATATACGGTATATACGAAAGATATGGGTAGATATTTCGATAGTAAAAATGCTTATTACTCATGGAGGAATTATAAAATTCCTACAGAAGTAGCAGCTATAGAAGCTTTAAAGAGACTTTCTCCAAATGATAGTTATATCAAGGAGATGCAGAGATGGCTACTTCAAGAGAAGCGTACACAAATGTGGAATACTCCTATTAATACCATTAATGCTATTTGGGCTTTTATGAGCAATGGGAAGTGGAATATGGAAGATAATGTTTCCGCTATATTTAAACTTGATGGAAAAGTATTGAACAAGCCTAAAGAAATAGCAGGGAAAGGGTATGTAAAAGTAACTGTTCCTATATATTCATGTCCAAAAAGTTTAAGAATAGAAAAGCAAAATAAGGGTATTAGTTTTGGAGGAGTATATGCACAGTTTTCACAAGAAGTAGTAGATATAAAAGAAAGATCTATGGGAATGACTATACAACGTGAGATTTTAGATGAACATAATAATATTCTTCAAACTAAATCTTTAAAAGTAGGTGATAAGATACGTGTACGATTAACAATAACAGCTTCACGTGATTTTGATTTTGTTCAAATTATTGATAAGCGTGCAGCTTGTTTAGCAGCAATAAATCAGTTGAGTAGTTATTATGGTATGTGTTATGTAACACCTAAGAATAATAGCACTAATTATTATTTTAATAAACTTACAAAAGGTAAGCATATAGTGGAAACAGATTATTATATAGATAGAAAAGGTAGTTATAATACAGGTATATGTACTATACAAAGTGCATATTCACCAGAGTATTGTGGAAACTCACCTATAATTAAATTTGACATTAATCGATAAATTATTAATTACGCGTTTAAATGTTACAAATAGAAATAGATAATGGTAGTGGATTTTGTTTTGGCGTAACTACAGCTATAAAGAAAGCAGAAGAGGAATTAGCTAAAGGTAATGCTCTTTATTGCTTAGGCGACATTGTACATAATTCCATGGAAGTAGAGAGATTAGAGAAAAATGGATTAATAACTATCAATCATGAGCAAATGAAAGATCTCTATAATGTTAAAGTGTTACTTCGTGCTCATGGTGAACCTCCAGAAACTTATGCTTTAGCTAAACGTAATAACATAGAAATAATAGATGCTACTTGTCCTGTTGTATTAGCTTTACAGCGTCGTATAAAAAAACAATATGAAAGTAAAGTAGATGGTAAATTAACACCTATTATAGAAAATCAAAACAAGAGGTTAGAACCTAAAACTACTCAAGAAGACTCACAAATAGTAATTTTTGGTAAAAATGGTCATGCAGAGGTTTTAGGGCTTGTAGGACAAACTAAAAGCGAAGCTCTTATTATAGAGAAATTTGAAGATGTAAAGAAACTAAATTTTACAAAGAACATATACCTTTATTCACAAACAACAAAGAGCCTTGATGAGTTTCATAAAATTATAGATTATATACAGTCTCATATCAGTCCAACAGCACAATTTCAAAGTTTTGATACAATATGTAGACAAGTAGCTAATCGTATGCCAAATATATCTATCTTTGCTACACGCCATGATGTTATTATTTTTGTTGCAGGTAAAAAAAGTTCTAATGGAAAGGTTCTTTTTCATGAATGTTTAGCAGTTAATCCACATTCTTATCAAGTAGAGAGTGCAGATGAAATAAATATGGATTGGTTTATAGATGCAAAAACTGTAGGAATTTGTGGAGCAACTAGTACTCCTAAATGGTTAATGGAGGAATGTAGAGATGAAATACTTCGTAAAGTTTAATAAATAATATTTATTAATGACATGATTATAGTTATAACTATTATTTCTTATTTTCTAATACTCTTTTGTGTTAGTAAGTTAACAAGCAAACGGTCTGATAATGCTACTTTTTTTAAAGCAAACCAAAAATCCCCATGGTATTTAGTAGCTTTTGGTATGATAGGGGCAAGTATTTCAGGTGTTACTTTTGTGAGTGTTCCTGGTATGGTGTTATCTAATAATATGACATATTTGCAAACTTGTTTAGGCTTTGTGATTGGTTATATTGTTGTAGCTTTTATTTTATTGCCTATATATTTTAGGTTAAAAGTTACAAGTATATATACTTATATCGAAAAGCGGCTTGGAAAATATACTTATAAAACAAGTTCAAGTTTTTTTATTTTATCAAAGATGAGTAGTGCCGCTGTAAGATTTTATGTAGTTTGCATTATTTTACAAAGATATGTTCTTGATAATTATCATATACCTTTTGTTTTCACAGTAGCTTTTTTAGTACTATTAATATGGCTATATACTAAAAGGAGTGGTATCCATACTTTAGTTTATACAGATACTTTTCAAACGCTATGTATGTTTATAGCTTTATTTCTTATTATTTATAAGGTATTAGGAGTATTAGACCTCTCTTTATTTGAAGCTATTAATAAAATAATAAATGACCCTCATTCCCGTGTTTTTGTTTTTAATGATAGTCTATCGGGGCAAAATTTCTGGAAACAATTTTTAAGTGGTATTTTTATAGTTATTGTTATGACAGGTTTAGATCAAGATATGATGCAAAAAAATCTTACTTGTAAGGATCTTCATGATGCCAAAAAGGATATGTGTAGTTATGGTTTAGCTTTTATTCCTGCTAATCTTTTATTTTTAGCACTGGGTATTCTATTGATGTTTTTTTATAATTATATGCATTTAGCCATTCCATCTTCTACTACAGATGAGTTAATGTTAAAAGCTACAGCTGGTGGATTATTAGGTAATTGGGTCATGGTGTTTTTTACTATAGGGATTGTAGCAGCTTGTTTTTCTAGTGCCGATTCAGCTTTAACATCGCTAACAACTATTTATTGTGTAGATATTAAAAATAGGGATAATGATGAAAGTTTAAGGAAGCGTGTACATTTAGTTATGGCACTTTGTTTTATAGGCTTTATATTACTTTTTCGTTGGTTTAATTCTACGAATTTACTTGATGCTATTTATACACTTGTATCTTATACCTATGGTCCTTTATTAGGCTTCTTTGCATTTGGATTATTTACAAAACGAACAGTGAAAGATAAGCTATCTCCATTTATTGCAATAATATCTCCTTTGCTTTGTTATATACTATCTACTTTTATAGAAAGCTTTACAAGTTATAAATTTGGGTACGAATTACTTATGATAAATGGTACTTTTACCTTTTTAGGATTATGGTTATTTAGTAAAAAGACAACTATAGTAAAATAGATTTGATAAAATTTGCCATATAATTTGTTTTATATAGCAATGAATTCGGTTTTAAAGAATAAACTACACACTATTTTAACCTTCTTGTTTTGTATCTTTTTAAATGTTTAATTGTGTTTGACTTATTTATTTGATATTATTGCTGTCCGGTAAAACTTTTTCAAACAAAATAAATTAGGGCTGACACTTTTCACGAGGTATCAGCCCTTTTGGTTATTTTTGTTTTTG
>NZ_ADFQ01000012.1:0-2767 GCF_000177355.1 Prevotella amnii CRIS 21A-A | reverse complement strand
GCACCAAAGAACGCCATACCCACGGACGCGGTCGCACGCTAAATTGGTTTTATGCTATGAATTGGGAACTTTCTGATAAACAGTCGTGGGGACTTCAATATTCTGGTAATATAGGAAACTCTCATACTACTGAGCCTACGTTGCAAAAAATGAATGCAATATCTATGGATTACATACAAAATAAGCGTGATGTATCATCTATTCACAATATAGGTGTTAACTATAAGTACGCATTCAGTAAAGCAAGCTCGCTTAGATTTATTGCAGATTACGCCCACTATAAATCAGAAGGAAATGGCTTCGCTAACGCTATCCCAGAGGTAACAACAAGTAGTTATGGAAGATATGATGTGGCAGGTGCCAAACTAACGTATAGTACTAATGCTAAATGGGGAAACTTTAGTACTGGAGTCTTTACTTCTGCTATGATGAATAACGGAGGCTATTCATACAATAGTGAAGAAGAGGATTATAAGACACAGGAAATGCTATATGGTGCGTTTGCCTCATACTCTAAGCAGATAAAGAAGTTTTTCGTTCAGCTAGGTTTACGGGTAGAAGCTGACAAACGACGTCTAGAATCACAGGAAAAAGGAGTGTTTGTAGATGATACTGAATGGAAAGTATTTCCTAATTTAGTAGTGAATAGAGAATTAACAGAAAAGTCATCTATAGGTTTGTCAATAGGGCAGAATATAAGCCGACCTACTTATAGCAATTTAAATCCATCTATCGATTATTACGATGCCATTTCTTATAGAGTGGGCAACCCACAGCTACGTCCAAGCATCACTAACAATATCAAATTAACTTATAATATTGGCAATTTGATGACATCTGTGGCTTATAATTATGACAAAGACAAAATAATAGAGTTGCCATTTTGGAAAGACAATGGTATCGGTAATAAAAATATTGAATGGCAATCTGTTAATTTTGATAAATCATCTGCAATTATTGCTACAGCTGTTTATTCTTATAACTTAGGATCAATACAAGGAGATGCTAGTTTTTATTTCTCCAAACCATTTATGAAGGCTACCTTTTTAGGTGAGGAGCGCACATGGAACAAGCCTTATTACGATGTGACTTTGTCGGCTCAATATCCTGTAAGTAAGACTTCGCTTTTAGCTCTCGAAGGCTCTTTTGCTAGTGCATATTCTGGAATGTTGACTAACCATCGTAGCTCTTGGACATTAAATCTTACCTATATGCAACAGCTATGGAAGGAAAAACTAACACTGCTTGTTGTTGCAAATGATATTTTCCATACAGACAAAAGTAATACATGGGATATGGAGTATAATAATATTCGCACTACGATGGATAGCAACTTCGATACTCAATATTTAATGGTTAAGCTAAGTTACAACTTTGGAAAATTAAAATTAGATAAAACAAAGAGATCTGCATCTAAGGATATTATAGACAGGTTGTGATTATAAAAATAAAAATGAGAAAAAACTTCCCTTTCGTTTTACAACATGACTCTATGCAGTGTGGCGTAGCATGCTTAGCAATGATATGTTCTTACTTTAAAAAGGATAAAAGTATGAACTATCTATCAGAACAATGCTTTGCAACTACAGAAGGTGTTTCGCTACTTGCTATTGACAAAGTTGCTTCGCAGTTGGGATTAGAAACTATAAGTGGAAGGGTTTCTGTTAATATCATCTGCAACCTTGAAAATCCCTGCATTCTCCATTGGAATCAAAACCATTTTGTTGTACTGTATAAGGTCAAGAAAGGAAAGACCTTCTACATCGCTGACCCAGGCAAAGGACTTGTAAAATATAACTTTGAGGAGTTTAAAAAGCATTGGATTAGTACACAATCGGACGGTGAGGAAAAGGGGATTGCAATGTTCTTAGAACCCACCCCTGCCTTTTATGAAAAACAGATAGACGAACAGCCAACGGAGGAACGCTCGTTTAAGTTCCTCTTTGGCTATATCAAGCAATATCGCAAGTACTTCGGACAGATTGTCTTAGGTTTGCTCGTAGGCAGTTTGTTACAGCTTATTCTGCCTTTCCTCACACAATCTATCGTGGATGTGGGCATCAAAAACCAGAATATCGGTTTTATATGGCTGATACTCTTAGGACAACTGATGCTTACGGTTAGCCGTACTGCCATCGACTTTATCCGTCGTTGGCTGCTGTTGCATATTTCGCTGCGCATAAACATTTCGTTGGTAAGCGACTTTTTTATCAAACTTTTGAAGCTGCCAATGTCGTTCTTCGATACTAAACTAATGGGCGACCTTATGCAGCGCATGGGAGACCACAACCGTGTAAACTCGTTTCTGACACAACAAACACTCAGTATTGTGTTCTCCCTCTTTACCTTTGTGGTGTTCAGCATCGTTTTGCTTTCTTACAATTGGCTCATCTTTACCATCTTTATGGCGGGCAGCTTGCTTTATGGTGGTTGGCTTGCGCTCTTCCTTAGACGCAGAAAGGTTCTGGATTATGAACTCTTCGAGCAACAAGCCATGAACAACAACAAGACCTACGAGTTTATCACCTCTATGCAGGAGATAAAGCTCCAAGACTGCGAGCAGCGCAGACGCTGGGAATGGGAGGACGTGCAGGCAGACCTCTTCGGAGTGCAGATGAAATCGCTGAAACTACAACAGACACAAGAGGCTGGCAGCATATTTATCAACGAACTGAAGAACATCGTCATTACAGTGGTGGCAGCAACAGCCGTTATTCATGGGCAACTCACACTGGGTATGATGCTTGCCGTGCAATATATTATCGGA
>NZ_ADFQ01000013.1:0-1192 GCF_000177355.1 Prevotella amnii CRIS 21A-A | reverse complement strand
GTAATGATTAAAAAATAACTTGGTACATTTTCGGAGCCGAGGCATCGGTCTTGAGCAGTGTATTCAATTGATGAAAAACTCCAGAAATGGAACTATATGGTTTCATGGAGAGAGAGAAAAAAATACCAAGTTATTTTTTTATCATTACTTACTTGTTATGTTTGCAGCACTAAGATAGGTGAAATTTCTGACATATCCAAGTGTTTTGAGAACTTTGTTTCTCAGGCACTTGGAGCTCTTACAAGAGTTTATGCTGCGGAATTAAGGAATAAATGAAATTGTAGCTCCTAAGGATAAGCTAGACGAATCCTTAGAAATGATTAAAGGTGGAACGTCGTCAGAACTACGTTTCTGTATTAAAGGTTGTCACACTGGTGGACTAAAGCCCAAGCCAAATACATCTACTACATCAACAGAAACTACATCTAAAGATGAAACAGCTAACATTCGTGTTAGCGATAGTAATCTACAGTAAATTTTCTATTATTATGTTTATTGCGAATAGGAGATTTTTCTCCTATTCGCTACATAAATAAAAAAAGTATGAAATGGTCACAGTTTAATTTTTTATTCCACTCTGATAAGATTGGATATTGCTTGCATAATACAAGGATGCTTTCTTTAATAAACTTGGATAAAGAATCCTATGAAACTTTGTGCTTAGTAGAAAAACATCCAGATAGGGCGGAAGCACTTCTTGACGAAGATACATATAAGTATTTTGTAAAGAATAAAGTTCTCGTCAAAGAATATGAAGATAAAGATTATATTAATAAGCTGTCATATACTAAACGCTATGCATGTGCAGAAGAGAGTAAATTAGGTATTGTCTTATGTCCAACATTGGGTTGTAATTTTGCTTGCCCGTATTGTTATGAGGATAAATTGTCTTCCAAACCTATGTCTGTAGAAACCCAAATGAAGGTAATAGACTTTATCAATATGTATAAAGATAAGAAAAAAGGGTTTACTTTAAACTGGCATGGCGGTGAACCTTTATCTTCATTTAAAACCATCAAGCAATTTTATGACTTGGTAGAGAAATACGCCGAACTTCCACTGCTCCATTCTTCTATGGTTTCAAATGGATACTTATTAAATCAAGAAATTTGTGAATATCTTGAGTCTAAAAAACTTAATTATTTACAGATAACAATTGATGGTAATAAGGTTACGCATAATAAAACACGTA